>JBAZGE010000069.1:0-8723 GCA_041653035.1 Candidatus Omnitrophota bacterium | reverse complement strand
TTTTTGAGGTTATTTATTATCTTGGAAGAGAGCGGACGATCGCGAGGCTGGAGCGGTGGATAAAAGGGGGAAACGGCGTATGATTAAAAAAACGGTTCTTCTGATTGTTGCGGGCGTGTTTTTGTTCCTGGTAAGCGGGTGCGAGACCGTAAAGGGGGCCGCCGACGGCGCCCAAAAAGACCTGCACAACGCCAAGAAAACAGACGAGTGGATGCGCGATAATCTTTGGTAAACGCGGGAGATAGATCTCCGTGGTTTATTGTGTGCGGGCTGGCGCCGGTCACAGTAAGATACGGAGATTTTTCTTTAGAGGTGGCCGGTGAGAACGTTCAAGACGAAATTTTTTTTGATCGGCGCGGTGTTCTTCTGGGCTTTGTCCGGGATATGCCGTTCGGAAGAAATACCGCCTCTTCCGGATTTCCGGACTCATGACCGGATCATGATTTTTGCCCCGCATCCGGATGATGAGGCTATTGCGGCGGGGGGCGTGATCCAGCGGGCTCTGGGCGCTGGAGCCAAGGTGAAAGTGGTCTGCTATACCTGCGGAGACCTGAACGAGCCGGCCTTTATTGTTTATGAAAAGCGTATTCCCGTTAAAACAAACGGGTTTGTGTATATGGGGAAGGTCAGAAAGAAAGAAACCCTGTCTGCCATGGCTTCTCTGGGGCTTTCCCCGGGAGATGTTGTTTTTTTGGGATATCCCGATTTCGGGACCATGGATATTTTGACGAAATGCTGGGATGAAACAAAACCTTTCAAAAGCGTCTTTACCCGGATATCCAGCGTACCGTATAAAGACGCGCTGTCCTACGGGGCTCCGTATACCGGGCAAAGTATTCTCAATGATGTAAAGACGGTAGTTCGCGACTTTCGTCCCACCATGATTTTTGTCTCGCATCCCGCTGATACCAACCGTGATCACCGGTCCCTGTATCTGTTTTTGACGGTGGCTTTGTGGGATTTAGAGGGGAAGATCAATCAGCCGTCTATTTTACCGTATCTCGTGCATATGCCGGGATGGCCGAAACCGCGCGGGTACCACGGGGATTTAGCGCTTGCTCCTCCGGAGAAGCTTGCCGGGCCGGCATGGTTATCTCTGTGCCTGGAATCCCGGGAGATAGAAAAAAAGAAAGAAGCCATAGCGTATTATAAAAGCCAGATTTCCTATAATCCTCCGTATCTTTTTACCTTCGCGCGGAAAAACGAACTATTTGGCGACTTTCCTCCGGTCAGGCTGAAAAGACAAATCGGTGGTGCGGGGTTCCTCTGGCAGGATCTGCAGTCGAACGGCGTTTTTACCGGGGCCGCTGAGGCCGGGCAGGCGTCCACGGAAGATGATATCTCCGGTATCTCTTACGCTTATAAGGACGAGGCGTTGTATGTAAAATTCAGTTTAAAAAGAAGGCTCATTGGGGGGCCGGTAGGTTTGGGGATGTATCTTTTGGGATACAAAAAAAGGGGGGATTTTTCGATAATGCCTAAATTGTATATTTCCGTGGATAACCGGGGCGTGCGTGTCAAAGATAAAAAGAAGCCGCTGTTTGTCAAAGGCATAACGACACAGCGTTCAGGAAAGACCGTGGTGGTAAAGATCCCTCTTTCCGTCTTGGGGAATCCCACCCATTTTTTATGTAACATCAGGTCTCAACGGAAAGACCTGCCTTTGTCGGACCTGGCCTGGAGGGTCCTGATTCTGGAGAGTTGAGGCATATGAAAAGCAGGGTATATTTTATATCGGTAAGCAATACCGATACCGAAGAAACAATCCGGCAGAAGTTAGCCCGTTTGCTTGAAAAAAGCGGGGCATTGGAGTTTATCAATAAAGGACAGCGGGTTGCGGTAAAGCTGCATTTCGGGGAAGAGGGAAACCGCGGATATGTCAAACCGGGGTATGTGAGGATTGTCTGCGAACACATCCGGCACAGGCAGGCGGAACCATTTTTAGCCGATACCAATACCCTGTACCGTGGTAAAAGGATGAATTCAAAAGACCATGGAACGCTTGCCGCGGAACACGGGTTTACCGAGGAGTCTGTCGGCGCCCGGGTGTTTATCCCCGATGACAGCCAAAAGGAAGAATTGGCCGAGATTGCGGTAGGCGGGCGCTATATTAAGTCCGCAAAGATCGCAAAGGCATTCGTGGATGCGGACGTTCTTGTGGGCATCGCCCATTTTAAGGGGCATCTGATGGCCGGATTCGGGGGAGCGCTTAAAAATATCGGCATGGGGTGCGCGACGCGCGAAGGAAAATTAATACAGCATTGCGATATCGCCCCCTTTATAAAAGAGAAAAAATGCGCGGGATGCCGGCAGTGCGAGGCCGTCTGTCCTGCACGGGCGATCGTTATGCGGAACAATAAGGCAGTGCTGGATGTTTCGCTATGCATTGGGTGCGCCAGCTGTATAGCCGCGTGTACGCACGATGCCATCGATATCAAGTGGGAAGCGGGCGGCGGCCTTCTCCAGCAGAAAATGGCGGAATATGCCAAGGCGGTGCTGCACGGTAAGGAGAAAAAGGCGGTTTTTATCAACTTCGTTCTTAAGGTCACCAAGGAGTGTGATTGCATGGCAAAAGATGATCCGCGCATCGTTCCGGATATCGGTATCTGTATTTCCGATGATCCGGTGAGCCTCGATAAGGCGTGCCTGGACCTGGTAATGGAAGCCGCCGGGAAAGATATATTCAAAGAAGTACATCCTAAAAGAGACGGTAATATCCAGTTAAAACACGCGGCAAAGATCGGCCTGGGGAACCTTGAATACGAGTTGACAATGGTATAGCCGGATGCTATATTATTTTCAGGCTTGGTGCAGGAACGTTATCGCGGAGCGATTTGTGCAAAAGGGATTTTTTTGATGAAAGAGATCTTGGATAAAGAAAGCATCAACCGTGTCATAAAACGTATCGCCCATGAACTTTTGGAAAAAAACAAGGGCGCAAAAGACCTGTGCCTTATCGGCATACGCAACCGGGGAGTATGTCTGGCCCACCGGTTGCACGAAAGTATACAGGATATCGAACATAAAAATATCCCCGTCGGTATTTTAGACATAACCCTCTACCGGGACGATCTTACCTTGATTTCTTCGCAACCCGTGGTTCATAAAACGGAGATTGACTTCGACATTACCGATAAACACGTCGTTCTGGTTGACGATGTGTTATATACGGGGCGTACCGTGCGCGCGGCCCTGGATGCCTTGATCGATTTGGGAAGGCCAAAGACCATCCAGCTGGCTGTGCTTATCGACCGCGGGCACCGCGAGCTGCCTATCCGCCCGGATTATACGGGTAAACAAATTCCCACTTCCAAAAACGAGACTATTGAAGTGCGTTTCATGGAGTCGGACGGAAGAGATGAAGTAGTGATCACCGCGGCATAAATATATATGGAATGGACCCGTAAAGACCTCTTAGGACTGGAAGAACTCGGCAAGGAAGAGCTGGAGCTTGTTTTAACCACCGCAGATTCGTTTAAAGAAGTTTCCACCAGAGAAATCAAGAAAGTCCCGGCTTTACGCGGCAAGACAGTAGTGAATCTGTTCTATGAGCCATCCACCAGAACCAGGGTTTCTTTTGAAGTAGCGGCAAAAAGGCTTTCCGCGGACGTCATTAATATTGCCGCGGAAACTTCCAGCGTCAAAAAGGGAGAGACCCTGATCGATACCGGCAGGAATATCCAGGCTTTGAAAGCGGATATCATTGTCATCCGGCATAGTTGTTCGGGCGCAGCGGCAGTCCTGGCTAAAAACGTGGATATCTGCGTAGTTAATGCCGGAGACGGCTGGCATGAACATCCTACCCAAGCATTGCTCGATATTTTTACTCTCAAAGAAAAGTTCAACAAGATCAAAGGGTTACACGTGGCGATCGTTGGAGATATTGCCCATTCGCGGGTCGCGCGTTCGAATATATGGGGATTGACAAGATTAGGGGCTCAGGTTACTGTGTGCGCTCCCCCCATGCTTATTCCCGCGGGGATCGAAAAATTTGGAGTGCGCGTTACCGGTGATATTGATGATGCTTTGCGTACGGCGGACGCGGTAAATGTCCTGAGGATGCAATTTGAGCGCGATCAGCACAATGCTTTCCCGGAACAACTGGAATATTTTAAGAAATTCGGGATTACCCGGGAACGCCTGGAAAAGGCGAAGAAACGCATTATTATCATGCATCCCGGGCCGATCAACCGGGGTATTGAGATATCGAGTGAAGTCGCGGATTGCCCGCAATCGGTAATTCTGGAACAGGTCACCAACGGTATTGCGGTGCGCATGGCAGTGCTTTTTCTGGTCTCACAGGCCAGCGAACGCAGAAAGACGGCATGAGTATACTTATAAAGAACTCGCGGGTCATCGACCCGGCGCATAAATTAGACGCGCGGCGGGATATCTATATAGCTAAAAACAGGATTTCCCGGATCGAGGAGAAGATATCTCTTCGGGCGGATACCGTTATCGACGCGGCGGGTAAAATAACCGTTCCCGGTTTAGTCGATATGCACGTTCATCTCCGGGAACCCGGCAGAGAAGATAAAGAAACTGTTGCCAGCGGGACCGCGGCGGCATTAAAGGGCGGCATTACCAGTATGCTGGCCATGCCGAATACCACGCCTTCGATAGACAGTCCGCGGTCTGTTGTTTTATTGCGGGAGATCATAGAACAGACGGCAGGGGCCCGTGTTTTTATCTGCGGTGCCATAACCAGGGGGCGGCGGGGCAAACAGCTTGTTGATATCGCCTCTTTGAAAAAAAACGGGATTATCGCCGTTTCCGATGACGGGTCTTCCGTGGATTCGGAAGCATTGTTCCTCAAAGCGCTTAAAGCGGCAAAAAAAAATAAGATCCCGGTTGTTTCTCATTGTGAAAACAGCCTGCTTTCCGCGGGAGGAGTGGTTAATCTCGGTTTGCTCTCGACGAGGCTGGGATTGCGGGGGATCTCCCGTGAATCGGAATATAGCCGGGTTGAACGGGATATAGGGCTGGCGGCCCGGGCGAAATGCCCGGTGCATATCGCCCATGTAAGCTGTAAGGAATCGGTGGAAATTATCGCCCGCTCGAAAAAGAAAGGCATCGCGGTAACCGCGGAAACGGCCCCGCATTATTTTGCCTTGACGGAAGAGGCGGTAGGTGATTACGATACCAATAAAAAGATGAATCCTCCTTTGCGCTGCGGAGCAGACGCGGAAGCCATAAAACAAGGGTTACGGGAGGGGGTTATCGATGTTATTGCTTCCGATCATGCCCCGCATACCGAGAATGAAAAAGCGGTTGAATTCGACCGCGCGGAATTTGGGGTTATCGGGTTGGAAACAGAGTTGGCAGTGAGCATAACGGTATTGGTCCGTCCCGGGATGCTGACGTGGAGCGAATGCGTCAGGAAATTAACGATTAATCCCGCGCGCATATTGGGTATTTCCGGCGGCACACTGGGGGTCGGGAGGCCCGCAGACCTGGCTATTATCGATCCGGATAAAGAATGGGTGGTGGGGAAAGAAGGATTTATTTCAAAATCTAAAAATTCGGCGTTCCTGGGTGCGCGCTTGCGGGGGACAGTCGAATATACGATTTGCCGCGGCGGGATTGTCTATAAGGATAGCAAATGGAATTTATAGCCGATTTTCACATTCATTCCAGATATTCACGCGCCACCTCCAGGGATATGGATACCAAGCATATTACCGAGTGGGCGAGGCTCAAAGGGATCACCCTTATGGGGACGGGAGATTTCACGCATCATCTCTGGCTTGAGGAGCTGAAAAATAATCTCGAAGACCTGGGGAACGGCTTGTTTTTATACCGGCCAAAAACAGCCGGCGAACAATCAACGCTTTCCGGGAAAAAGGATGTGTATTTTATCCTCACTGCCGAGATCAGCAGTATTTATTCGAAAAACGGCCGGGGACACCGGGTGCATAACCTTATTTTTGCCCCTTCTTTTAAGACGGTAGACCGGATAAACGAGGTGTTAAGCCGCATCGGGAACCTGGCCGGCGACGGCAGGCCGATCCTCGGCCTTGATGTTGAAGAACTGGCGCGCATTGTGTTCGATATCGACGAGAATTGTATGATCGTCCCGGGGCATATCTGGACTCCGTGGTTCTCTCTTTTTGGTTCAATGTCCGGGTTTGACCGGATCGAGGATTGTTTCGGTATCCATACCGGGAAAATTTTTGCGCTTGAAACCGGATTATCCAGCGATCCGGCCATGAATTGGCGGTTATCCCCTTTAGACGCGTTCAGCCTGATCAGCAATTCCGACAGCCACAGCCCGGCCAAGATCGGGCGGGAAGCGAATGTGTTTAACTGCGACCTGAACTACAGCACTATTCGGGAAGTCTTGAGGACAAAAGACAAGAAACGCTTTTTGTACACTATTGAGTTTTTTCCCGAAGAGGGAAAATATCATTTTGACGGGCATCGGCTGTGCGGGGTGCGTTTTTCGCCGGCTGAAACCCGGGCGAATAAAGGGATCTGCCCAAAGTGTAAAAAAACGCTGACCGTGGGCGTGATGAACAGGGTTGAACAGCTTGCCGATAGGCCGGAGGGATTTGTTCCTCCGAATGCTATCCCGTTTAAAAACCTGGTACCTTTGGAAGAGGTGATCGCCGAGGCCAAAGGTTTAAGTAAAGGGTCTTTGAGCGCCGCCCGGGATTATTTAAGCCTGGTGGCGAAATACGGGACAGAATTCAACATCTTGCTTAATCTTTCGAAAGAGGAGTTACTGAAGGGTTTCCCGAAAAGTGTGGCTGAAGGAATCATTAAAACCAGAGAAGGACGATTGACTATTAATCCGGGATTCGACGGAGAATACGGCATAGTTTCTATCTTCGGCGGCGATAAAAAAGACGGCAGTGCAGAAAAACAGTTGAGTTTATTCTAAATTCCTCTTGAGTTTTCGACAAGGAAGTGATAATCTATAAGTCTTATATTCGTTTGGCGTTTTTCGTTTTGCGTGAAAGGGAAACAGGCCCGAATAGAGGAGTGGCGAGCGACGCGGGGGTGGCGGAATGGCAGACGCGACAGTTTGAGGGGCTGTTGGCCGAAAGGTTGTGAGGGTTCAACTCCCTCCCTCCGCATTTTTATTTGCAGCGGGTTACGACTTTTTCCCTTAGAAGGTCGTAACCCACTCTAACCAAAACTCTACCCGAATTTTACTCCCTGCATCTGATCCGGGCAGGAATCCGGCCGCAACTTGGCATAGATCATGGAAAAAAAAGGGGACGGTTCTATTTTTATCCCGTAGCGGGGTTTTAAAAATAGAACCGTCCCCTTTTTTTTTCAACAAATAAAAAACTCGGCAATGCGGCATGCCGAGCCTTTTGTATACAGATAAAACCTATAGACAAAAAAGATTTTTTATGAAGAGATAAGAAAATTATTTTAAAACAATTTGGAAGGAATAACCTTTAAAGCTTTAGCCAATTTTTCGATAGTATCTACTTTTAAAGCTGGAGGGTTTTTCCCTTCAATCCTTTGTAGGTACTTGTAATCGATATCGGCTAACTCTGAAAGTTTTTCTTGTGTATACCCGTTCTTCTTGCGCAATGTTTTAATCCTCGTACCCAACCGCAATCTAATATTAGCTTCCATACACCGTATTATCCTACGGTTTATTTAGTATTGACACCTAACTACACTAAGGTGTATACTTGTCTTATCAGCAGTACTTTTTAGAAATTTTTATTAAAATAGATAGGCCATATATGTCAAAGAAAAAGAAACCCAATTATCTTTTAGAAAAAGTTGTTGGTATTTTAAAAGAAGGCCAGCTTGGAAAAGTATTAGATTTGGGTTGCGGAGACGGAGATTGTGCGAGAAGGCTAAAAGATTTAGGTTTTGAAGTAGTCGCCTCTGATATGGATCTAAAAAGGTTTAAGTATCAGAATTTAATTAAGTTTGAGGCGAGCAACTTGGAGAAGCCACTACCATTCCCAGACCAGAGCTTTGATTATGTGATTTTTCTAGAAGTAATTGAGCATTTATACTATCCGAATTTCGTCATTAGTGAAATCAGTAGAATATTAAAGCCCTCCGGTATTTTAATTCTCTCTACGCCCAATATTTTGAACCTTGGTTCAAGATTAAGATTCCTATTTGAAGGAAATTTCGATTTCTTCCGGGAACCGATTTTAGATTATCATAAAGTATTTCCCGCAGAAATTCAGAATATGCACATTATTGTTTGGAGATATCATGAGCTCGAATATCTCTTATTTAAAAACAGGCTTTGCGTAGAAAATATCCATACGGATTTAATGAAATTTTCGTTAAAATTCCTTTGGTTTATAGTATCACCTTTGATTAAAGGACAATGTAGGCAAAAAGAAAAGCGTTCCCTTAAAAAAGGCGGTATAGATTATAAGAGAATAAACAAAGTTTTATTGTCAAAGGAACTGCTTTTTGGTAGACACTTGATTCTAAAAACCAAAAAGAATTAAATTGGCTAAATACCTTCTTATTTTTAATCCTTTCTGCTCTCTTTATAAGTATGGAACCCTATCGCTGGTTTTTGTTTCATTGGCGGCGGCTTGGTTAAGAGTAATCGGCGTAACTGAGTGAATGCCCGCATAATTTGGATGTTTACCATTTAAAAAAGGGGACGGTTCAAAAAAAAGGGGACGGTTCTATTTTTTTCTGTTGCGTTGCTCTTAAAAAATAGAACCGTCCCCTTTTTTTTGTCCTCTTTTTTTGAGAACCGTCCTTTTTTTATCTGTCGTCGG
>JBAZGE010000068.1:0-9155 GCA_041653035.1 Candidatus Omnitrophota bacterium | reverse complement strand
GCCAGCCCAATCATCAACCCGTTCGGCGCGGCAAGGGCGGCAGAGGCAATGGTGGTCTTATTCTTCACCTGCGCCGCATCCTCATCCATTCCCCGCTGGGAAACAATCTGGGAAACAATCCCCTCCACTTGATCATTTTTTGGTAGTGGTATTTCTAACGACCATTTCATGAAGCCCAGAACCACATAAGCGCGTGGATTAGTCCACAGCGGCATGGGCATGGGAGTCAATAAGTCGTCTTTCCACGGCTGCAGTTCGAGTTTCATATCTTCAAACGACGGTATCCCGGTCTCATTCCCTTTTGCCGTCTCATTACGCTCCGCTTCCAATGCTCCCGCCTTGCTGATCCCGGATAGTAAGCAAGAGGAGAATTCTTGCGGGTAAGATATCGTAACCTCAGGTATCAGTAGTTGAACATCATCCTTTATCTCTATCTCCATCTCCATCTCCGAGTAATTGCTAAAAGGTAAGATTATAGACACCATAGAGTTTCTATTATCTGAAAGAAGACAAACGCCGTTTTCTGGAACATACTCTATAAAGAGCCTGTTTATCAGCAATGGCGCATTTAAGCCACACTCAGGGACAAATAAAAATACCGAGCAGTATTTATCTCCTAATTGAGCATATAGATCATCGCCAAAACTTATATCTCTTGGCATATTATATGATAAAGGCTTAATCATATTATGAGCTTCGCCATTATAGGTAACCACTCGCTTACCTTCTTCCCGTAGAGCCTCAACTTTGCCAAAAGTGGCTTGCCTGATTAGATCAGCCCTTAAATCATCATCCGAACTGAAGCTATCCTCAACAGATGAAAATCCACCGTGAATTGTAATCTCTTTCCCTTGATTCTTCAACTTACGTATTGTCTCCAATAAATACATACTTTCTTCCGGGACATTTACTGAAGAAACCGCAAAACTTAACACCGGTGTTTTTTCAGGAGTTAATTTACCCGTCTGCCAATAATAATCAAACTCCTTCTGGTCAGTATCGACAAAGAAACATTCACACACTAAATCATGAAATCCTTCCTCAACTAACACAGGAAGGATTTCATTGCTAAATCTATACAAGGCTGTTTGTTCAAGCGGAAGCCCTTCTGGCGGATGAACCTCGCCAAAAGAAATCACCTGCGGCGATGAACTCTTAGATAAAACTTCCTTCACCGCATCAGCTAAATTTCCTAAAGGTTTTGTTTGTACCACATCCGCGGCTGTATCGACTAATTCCAGATGCCCAGACGGCTTCTGGTCATCTGAGTTGCCGGGATCTACATAATTACCTTGAGAATTCGAATCAAACATATTAAGGAATGCTTCAAAAATGGAAAATAGGGACAGTTCTATTTTCTGCCCTTTTGCTTCGCCTTCAAAAATAGAACCGTCCTCATTTTTAAAAGTTTCTTCTTGCGCCCGCGCCAGCCCAATCATCAACCCGGTCGGCGCGGCAAGGGCGGCGGAGGCAATGGTGGTCTCATTCTTCACCTGCGCCGCCGTTACGGTGGCATTTTCCTGCACTACAGACTCCAATCCCTTGTGGGAAGCAATCTTGGAAACAAGCCCGTCCACTGGACTCAACATTTTATCCTGTATTCCCAGCGACCAATTCATGAAACCCAGAACCGCATAAGAAATTGCGTTTCTTGAAGTTTTATTGTGTTCTTCTATCACCGCGGCGTCTATAACGTCGGATCCCGTGCTGTTCAAAGCATTTGTAAAATTGACCAGTTTGTTCAAGCCGGCCTGATCAAACGACTGCAGACCGGGCTCAGAAGCCTGATCCCCCCAGAGCAAGCCGGAAACCACGATACTCCGGATATGCTCTGCTGTCTCCGGGTCAACCTCTTTTATCGCTTTCAGGGTTGCGGCGGCGCCGGTATAGTCCGAGCTGTTCAACTGTTCCTTAATGATATCAGCCTGGTCATACTGCCACTGATACACGCTGTAAACCAGATTATTCTTATAGGAAGAATTTATATTCTTGACGGAATCGTATACCGCGCTGCTGCTGTTAACTGCCTGAACCGTGCCTTCCTTATAATTATTTTGCGCTATGGACAGAAGTGCGTTGTCGAACACATTCGGGTTATCGTAATATAAGGCTTTCAGGCCGAATTCCGCCGTCTCTTCGCCGATAACGGCATCTCCGGACGCTCCGGTTCCGGTTATGGCGGTAATATCCGCAGACATCTCCGCGACTTTCTCAGAATCCGGCTCGCCTAACCAAACTTCTTTTTCCGGATCGGACAATGTCACGTTGGCGCTGATAGAGGCATTGCGCACCTGCGCCAGCCTTGAGTAATCGCCTGAAGCTATGGCCGCGGAAGCGAACCCGGCTGTGTATTTCTCGGCCTTCGAGGACGACAGAGCTTCCAAAGCTTTCGCGGCCTTTTCTTCCCCGGCGGCAGTCCCGTCGAACATATTCCATACGGCTGTTTCGGCGTAATTCTCAAGAAGCTGTCTGTCGTTTATCACCCCAAAGAAGCTGCCGCTCACGGTGGAATTGAATGCCGTGGCTTTTTCTGCATCCAGCCCGGCTCCATCCAAAACCAGGAACTCCACTGCGTTCTCGTTCTCGTGGGCCGCATAATAGTTGCGTAACCCTTCCGCTACCAGGCCGAATTTCTCTCCGTCCCGCGTAAATATCCCCCGGGCTTCCTCCGCCGCTTTATCTTTGCCCTCTTTCGATTCGGCGCCGATCAACGCGAGTAATTCATCTCTCTTACCTCTTATCTCTTCCTGATCATATCCGGCCGCTCTGACCTCTCCCAGCCATTTCTCCTCGCTTAAATAATACTGTCCTAACGCGGCAACGGCTGTAAGTTCGCTGCTTTCGGCCTCGGAGATCAATGAATTGATTAACCCCAATTCCTGCTCCGCGCCGGTTTCCGCCGCTTTACGGTTCCTTAAATTGTAAAGCTGATCGAGCGCCGAGGCGGAATCGAAATCCGGGCTGGCGAAGAACGGATTGTGTCCGGCGATAAAGTTATAAACGTCCTTATGCGGGTTTACGCCGAATGAGGAAACCGAAGAGGTGTTAACACCGTCAATTATGATCTGGCCCAACCCTTCTTTACCGTTGGCGCCGTAAACAAACTCTTCCATAAACCGGACGGTATCTCCTGCGACAGGCATACCGCTGGTAAAGTTAATGGCGAATTCGATCTCGGGGCCGACGAAGATCATGCTCACGGTGCCGGAAACGAGCATATTGACGATGCGCGCGGTCTTCTGAGTCCAGGTGAGCTTTTCTTCCTTGACCGTATTACGTATCATTATCAGGTCAAGGACGAGAATTATTATGAAACTGCTCAAGATAAGGCTGCCGGTGATCGGCAAATCGCTGATCGGCAGGTATAACCAGGAGAATTTAATGGTAACAAGGGGTACGTTTAACGCCGCATGCATACTCAAGGGAAGGAGTTTCAGGATATAATCGGCGGCGAACATCGACGCCAAGCCTATCACTATCCGCTGGCGGGAGAGAGAAAATAAAGCGTTGACGCCGATAAAGAAAGCCAGCGGAACGAGCAATGCGGCCTTTCTTACCGGGTCGCCGGACACCGCGCGCCTGGCGCCTGTGGCGACGATCTGTTCATCGCTGAAATCAAGAATGAACTGCACGGTAAGCACATCCCAGACGGAATATGCCGCTCTCTTGAAAGTGGAGCCTGCCCGGCGCGCCTGGAGCTGCTTTTCAGCGGTAACGATCAATTTTTCCAGCTGCTCATCGTTCAGGCTTACGGAACCGGCCTCGGAAGCAAGGGCTAAAGGCGTAAAGACATGCCTTAACAAGAACCTGTAGATGACCAGCATGGTCAGCACGTCGCCTACCCATTTGACGGCCGCGAGAACGATTGAAGCGGCGCGGTTTCTTTCCATTGCGCGCAGAGCCGGCCCGGCAATCGGCGCAAGTTTGAATAGATTAAGCGGGGACAGGATGGCGGAATGCCGCTGTTCGGCCTGGCTGTTCATTAACCGAGTAACCCTGGCGATCAGGGCAGAGGAAGCGTCGGGACGAAGTTTCAATACGGCCTGCTCAAGCGGGGCCCCGTGCTCTTTGTTGGGAGAAATGTGATCGATTACGAGATAAAGAACGCTTATCGCGGCGGCAAACCCGAACAGAGAAGAAAGGCTAAAAGAAGCGACCAGACCTTGAGCTGAATACACTGAAACGAAATAGGCGATCAAACCGGAAATGATGAATATAGCGGCGAGATTGACCGCGTAATACTCCGCGCTTCCCCGCGGCCCTGCCCTGATCCCGCCGTCCTTGTTGAACGCCCTGGACATGCTCCCGGAATCGTTCTCACTGCCGGCGAAAAGCACCCGTGATTTGTCGGATAAACTACCGGATACCGTTCCGCTGTCCGGTTGACTCTGCTTATCTTTTCCCGTCTCCGCGCTTCCCGCGGTTTGACCAGCTTCAATTGTCCTACTATTTCCAAAATACGGAATTAACAATACTAATATTACTTTCAACGGCTTCCAGAGACCGGGAATTCTCACCCCCGAGATATGTTTTACGGGATATTCCGGGATGTAATAAGCGGCGTTTTCCGCCCGCACATTATTCGTTCTGATTTCCAGAAATTCTTTAAAGAAGATTTCCCAGTTTATCCACACGTAAACCATTAAACTTGAGCCAACCACTAAAGCGTTCACTGCGTGCATAAAGAGAGACAAAATGGTATCATTCTGCAAAATGGGGCTGGAGGATGTTTCTAAAAAGCCGGCCATATCCGCATTTCCCGGAATATATTGACTCGCCGTATAAATGATACCGGCCAAAAGCGCTATTTCAGAAATCATAAATACTGATTTTATCCCTAATGATTTGAATTGTGCCGTTTTTCCGAATAATCTGATACGACTACTATTCTCCAGCCAGTTCCCTTTGTAGATTTTCATAGCCAAAGCCGGCTGATAAACTACGGGAACAAACAATAAGAGTCCCGGAATAATCAGGTATGGCAGTAACCAGATTATTTTATCTACAGGGTATAATGTTGCGACCTGTACGATAGGCACGGACATTACCAGCCCCATTAAAATGACGATTTTCACGGGCACGACTTCCGAGTGATTCTGCGGCCAGACTTCTTTTCTGATCTGTCTGTATAAGGGGCCTGCCATACGATTTGCGTCCCAGCTCTTGACTACGCGTTCCACAGAGCCGGAGACCTTGTCGACATGTGAAAGGATATCAAGCGTTATTACAGCGGCCAGCGGCATACTTAAGGATAATATGGGGATAAAATAGTTAAACGTATGGGCACCGGACAGGAACATTACAATCCAAGATAAACCTGCCGCCGCCGTCATAAAACCTAAATAAGACCTGTGAATCGGCACACTATAACCCTGCGGCCAATAAATATCCCGGAATTTGATCCATCCGGTATTTAATCCTTTCGCGGTAATTTTGAATTTAGCATGGCCTAAAGCACCGATTAGATCGCTTATGACAAAGATATAATGATATGGCACCATCATCATCGAATTGGCGGGAAGCAACTGTATCCATTTCCATGTTCCTCTTGCTGCGCCGTATCGTGTGATTAAAACAACCGCTTGCGGCGAAATAAGTATATTGGAAGCGAGCACCCCTATTATTCCGACGATACCGAATGAGCTTTGATTAACGGGAGTGCCGTCACTTAGAGGTTTCGCTATCATATAATAAATATATGCGATGGAAGCGATGAAGTTCACGGGATCTCTCAAATAAGATAGTGCCCACAGAGTCCCTAATTTTTGGGAAAGGAAAACGTTGGGACTTTTCAACAGTTCTCTCAATAAACCAAGAGTAAGATCGAAAGCCCCCGCCGGATATTTGCCGTAAGGTCTCAGGTTCTCGTTCCAGGAGGTAGGACGCGACTTGCCGAAAATACAATGTTCTTCGTGCCTGGAAGAATAACCGTTCATCCACATTCTGAAAATGAGGGAAACATCCTCCGACACGATCCTGTGTGGAGTCCCGTCTACAGAAGTAATGTTATTTGCGAATGTCCAGGCGTTATGCCCGTAAAAAGCGCAGGCGCCCATGTCCAGCAAATCCGAATCAAGGAACAGCTGGTACCCTCTGGACCAAGCTTCATCGATAGCGGCAATAACTTTAGACTGAGTGGAGAAATCTTTGGGAAATATATGCTCTCCATAAATAATATAATCCGCGCGATTCCGGTTCAATTCATTGAGCAAGGTTTGGCTAAAAGGCATTCTTACCGCCTCTTCGATGCGATAAGACACATTGGCATCGGTAAGGAAAGTCAATACGCCCCGGGCTAACGGCAATACCTGTCCCTGCCCTACCGTTTTGCCTCCCATTATATTAGAGACCGTGGCATCCGTAAAAGAAACCATCTCCACTTTGTCTGTCGCGGGATTATACCTGTAAGCCGCGTTCAAAGAATCATCCCAGGAGACTTCAATAAAAGGATACTTCCGCATGATGTCCAATAATCTTGCCTTTTGACCGGCACTGACTTCTTTTCCAAGGAATCTTTCGTACTCCAACAGGAACTGCAATTTCTTCGTTAAAATGTCCTCCACTGTACGTTCATCGTCATCCGGGAAGCACATTTTGGTAAATAATCTCCAGCCCTCTCTTAATTCAGCAAACCCCAACAATGTCCTGCCGACATTCCATCCCTTGCTTCCATTGACCCAAAGCTCTATTCCCCTGACAAGTTCTTTATCGTTCAGAATATCCTCCGGAAGCGGCGTCAATAAGGTAAGTGAACGAAGCATTGATTTTCCGCTCAAAGATGTATCCAGGCCGTCGACAAACAAATCCCAGCTTATAGGGTACTTTCTTATAAAATAATTCAATACTGTTTCTTCACCGTTCTCCTCCGCTTTCATCAGCATATTGATATCCCACCATATCTCTTCATTGTAAGCGATGGATATTATGCTTGTGGGGATTATTAACTCCCATAATAATGGGGCCGGCAGTTCCAGCATCCAGCCCTCCACGAACCGGCAGATCCTTTCCTCGGCCTCATCGCTGAAGTATCCCGCCTGCGGAAGTCTCTGATGCATAGTCCAACTAAACAGATACTCTTTGGCAGTATCGTCGATATCACCCTGTTTTCTCAAGATATCGACCAGCACTTCCCAGGTTCTGCATATGAATGCTTGTCTCGACTCCCTGTTACCCACATTGGACGCCAGGGAATTCACCTTCGCGAAAACACTGATAAAATTATTCTCCGCTGTCTTAACGTCCCTGATATGACCTATTCCGCGTTTCTTAATTTCCAGATAGGTTATTGCCAGCGTCCATAGGTTGCCTATCGCAAAGAACGTGAGGATATTGAATAAAACCAGCAGGAGGCCCGGCACTTGCACGATCCCGAACAAGCCTACCATCTCAAGATTGTTACAAGTGTTCATGCAATAATTGAACATAAGTCCTGCGGCTATAACCGTGACCAGGGGTACAAGGAATTTATACCCGTTGTGCTTCGGTTGAACGGGACTCAAACATTCCTTATAGTAACCTGCATCATGCCCGGTCATCCTTGAATTGAATTTGTCAAGAAGCAAGATGACGATGACGGCGACAGAAGCAAAAACCAGAGAATAACCGCCGACGATGACCGCCTGTCCGACAATCCCGCCCTGGGTGTCGAAAGGATGCAGCCAGGGAATAACAAAACTCATACTTGCCAGCATTCCAAGCGCTGTTATCGGCATCCAAAGGGTTACTATGGTTGCCAGAATCGGTTTATCCTTGATGGTGGTAAAAATTCCCCATCCGATCTTGGGCTTCAGCTCTTTTACAATACCTTGTATGAAATTAGCGTCCGATAGCGATTCTTCCGAAGCCGCGTTGAGTTTTTCCGTTACCGCTAAAAATTCTTCGATCCCTTCTTTAGTTTTGAAAATATACCTTAAATCGTCAAAAGTAACGCTCTTCTCTTTAGTCTGTGCATTGGTCAACCGTACGACACTGAGGATCGCGTCCCTTCTCATGGAGAAATCTCTAATCAACAGGCCATGCTCACGGCCGGTCAGTAAATCATTAAGGAAATACCATGTGAGATAATACCTTACCGCGGCGGCGTCCCCTTGCAGATATTTACCGGATTCATCCCTGCAAATCTCAAAAAGCGTTATAAACATCACGGGATTACTTTCAAAGAATTCCGATAAATTGTTTCCGGTATTATAATGCGAGTGCTTGAACCACCTGAAGAACGCCCGAATCTCCGAACCGTATCCGGGCAAATCCCTCAAGGCAGAAGCCGAGATTCCAGTAATATTGCTGTAATACACCAACGCGGTCACTACTCTTTTTACGAAGGCTCTCCGGAGATCAAAATTCTCCCCATACACCGCGCTGCCGGTTTCTACGATTACGGTTTTCAGCGTTTCTTCCATCAGATTATCAATCAACAGCCTCCTTCGGCCGGAAGTGATATTCTTATCAGCCGATATCTCCGACATAGAAATCTCGTTGTTTCTAACCATGCGCACAAGGTCATTCTCCTTGTCCGACGTAATACATCCTATGTCCCGTAAACTTCTTATTTCCCCAATTAAAGCTCCAAAATCATAGCTGTTGATGCCTTTCGGCAGGATGATATGTGAATCAATTGAATCTGCTCTTTTCGCCGACGCCTTATTCAATCCCAGTCTGGAGACGATCTTGCCCAAGTCCCCGCCGTCATTTTTCTCTTGTTCTTTGCCGGCATTGTTTTCTATCCTGTCATTATTCCTCCGCGTATCCAGGTCTCCTCTTATAAGTGTTACCACCCATACTACCCACACTCCGAACATAAGCCCTATCAATATCAACCGTGTCCCGACTTCTTCGGCTATTGGCGGATTTTTAAGCAACTCTGCTATCCGTCCGTTTACAAATATCAATGCCAACGTTCCCGTAAAAACTGGCACAACACCTGCAACTGCGCCAGCCAAGAAAACTTCTTTAATGGAGAGTATCTTGCCATCCTTACTCCGCGCGTCCGAGACTCTCTCGAAAAGTTTTAGCAATACTATCTCTACTACACTTACGGATCCTGCCACTACCAACATCCGCACTAAATCTGACGGTTCTGTGAATAACTCTGCTATCTCGTGGGAATGTAATCCCAGCACTACCGTCCCAACTGCCATCACACTTAAAACCTTGAT
>JBAZGE010000067.1:0-9452 GCA_041653035.1 Candidatus Omnitrophota bacterium | reverse complement strand
TTCCGATCTCGAGAATCCCTGATAGTTAAAGTCCAAACAAGGAGTTTGAAACCTGCGCCGAACCCGGACATCTGAATACGGGAACTAATTTTAACGGTATCATTAAGTTTATCGCCATTCGGAGAGAAAGTATCCGGCTGTTCAGAAATATCACTGATTTTTAGAATTGGTGCGGCTTGAAGCAGAGAGGTTGAGAATATGCAAAAGAATACCGCGATAATTACTATTGGTATCCGATACAAATTATCCTACCTTTGATAAATTAGTTAGCAGTCTGCTGAAAAAGCCTCATCTGCGTCGTTGCGCGCCGCGTGGTTTTGTGAGGCGTATATGTAACAATACATTCCTTCTATCCCCGCGGGATATTTCCCGTGAGGATTTGTTCCTTCTGGGTGACGAGGAAGATAGAATGAGACAAAGACTATGTATCCTCCTATGAACCGCTCATGCATACCCGGTTTCTTCCTGTTTTCTTTGCCTGATACAGGGCCTCGTCCGCCCTGGCAAGCAGGTTCTGATTGTCTTGCGCGTGCTCCGGGAACCGCGCTATGCCGATACTGATGGTTACGTGCAGCTCTTCATCATACGCCCGGATACGTTTATTCTCTATAGAGGCGCGGATACGTTCGGCAACCACGCGCGATTCTTCCCGGCCGGTTTCCGCCAGAAAAACCGAAAATTCTTCCCCCCCGTAACGGCCGACGAGATCGATCTGGCGGATCGAATCCTTTATGGCTTTCGACACTTCTTTCAATATTACCTCACCCACCATATGCCCGTAATGGTCGTTTATCTTTTTAAAGTGGTCAATGTCCAGCATAAGGCAGGAAAGCTTGTAGTTGAATTTCCGGGAACGCTCTATCTCTTCGGTGAACCGTTCCAGCCAGTACCTCCGGCTTAACACATTGGTCAGGGAATCGGTAATAGAGAGTTCCTGCACTTCCGCGTATAAAATGGCGCGTTTAAGGCCGAGCAGGAATTGATGCGCGAGTATCTGGAATTTTTCTTTATCTTCATCCCTTATTCTTTCGCAAACCAGATAACCGGCCACTTTTTTCCCCACTTCCAGGGGCAGGACGCTGCCGTTTTCATACTCCTGTCCGGAAATCCCTCCTTTTACAAAACGGCAGTTTTTCACTTCAACATATTTGTGAATCAGGCCGTCAAAACAACCGAAGATACTGTTTTCATCCAAAGACTTGCAAATCTCTTTGGTGATTTCATACAGGGCGACGGTATCGTCAAAATTCTTTTGCAGGCCGGCTTTTTCTTTTTTTATTGCTTTATTTATCTCCAGCACGCAGGCATATTCGGCCTGCTGGTCAAGCAATGCCTTTTTTAACTTTTTGTACCCGAGGTTCATCCTGAATTTTACGGCCACGGCAAGCAAAAAAGTCAAGATCACTATGAGGAATATTTCCGCGAATATCATGAACATGGGATAACCCGGTTCCTTCCTCCCTGTTTCGCCGCGTACATGGCTTTATCCGCTTTGATGACGAGTTCGGCTTCATCCCGCGCGTCCTGAGGGAACGATGCCACCCCGATGGAAACCGTGACGTTGGTTTCCTGTTTCCGTAAAACTATCCGTTGCTCATTGATGTTTTTGCGCAGGCTTTCGGCTATAGATACCGCTTCTTCCTTGGCACACTCCCATAAGGCCACGCAAAATTCCTCGCCGCCGAAACGCCCTATCAAAGCTGTTTTTTCCTTAAAAAGATCCGTCATCGCCTGGCTGATGGTTTTTAGGACAATATCTCCCGCGGGATGCCCGAAACAATCGTTATAACGTTTAAAATAATCGATATCGATCATTAGGAGAGAAAAAAACTTGTTCTGCCTCAGTCCGCGTTTGCATTCTTCTTTCAGGCGGTCGAAAAAATACCCCTTCGCGAACAACCCGGTCAACCCGTCATGTATGGCCAATTCATTGGTTTTTTCAAAAAGCGCGTTATTATCCAGCGCCACCGCGCCGATATCGGCGATCGCCATCAAAAAACGCAGGTCATCGAGAGAATAAAAATTCGGCTGGGTATTATCCAGCCGAAGGATCCCCACCACGGTATGCCCCACCACCAACGGAACACTGATCAGGGAACCGATGGGCCGGCTTTCGGGATCTTGGAATTTCTCCAAATCGAACCGGAAATCTTTTTTCGCGTCTTCCACCCACAGGCAGTTCAAATGCCGCAAGACCCAGAGATCGAAAAGATCCCCTTCTTTTGACTTTATGACCAGCCGCCTGTCTTCCTTTTTTGTCTTGTAAAGGATCAATGTCTGGGACTGTTCGTCAAAAAGATAGAGAAAACAAGTCCCGCGGCTGTTGGCGATGCTGGAAAAAGCGATGGCAACCAGGCTGTCCACCGTTGTATCCTGGTCAAGGCTCTTATTGATCTTTTCAATGATATCCTTCAGATGGCTGTACCGGGCTGTTTTTTCCAGCAGGCTATTTTTATTCTTATCTTCTGTAATATTCTCATTCCTGAGAATATTTAACTTCTCATGCAATTCCTGGAATAAAAACCGGACATGGCGCGTCTTGGCTGAAATTTCCATGTAAACGTATGCCGCGGCCGCGATCCCCGCCGCGTATACGATAAACGGAAAACCCGGAGAAGAAAAACCGGCCTTTACCAGGTACAAGGGAATAAAAAAGTACGAAAGGAAAAACAGGACGATTACGGAGGGTATCGCGTACGGGAACTTTTTTAAATAGGAAACAATCATCCGGGATCATCCCCTGTGTTTGACGCGGGGATGCTGTTATACGATTGTCTCTTCGGTGTCTTTATCGAAGAAGTGGACTTTGCTCATATCGAAAACCAGGTCCATATCCTGATTGACCGCGGGTTTATTATGAGCTCCCACCCGCGCGACAAAGGTGTGCTTTCCGGTGTTCAAATGGATATAGACTTCAGACCCCAGGGGTTCCACAACCTCGCAATTCACCCTGATCACGTTTTCCGGCGGGGCTTCGGAAACGAACAATTTATCGTAAATATCTTCGGGCCGGACGCCCAGGATGATTTCTTTACCCGCATACGGAGTGATCTTTTTATACATATCCTCCACCAGTTTCACTTTGAGCTTGCCTTCGTCAAAATACAAACGGCCCTCTTTTTTAATAATCTTTCCGTTCATGAAATTGATGGGCGGAGAACCGATGAAACCGGCTACGAATTTATTCTTGGGATGGTCATAGACGGATATGGGATCGGCGCATTGCTGGAGGATGCCTTTATCCATTACCGCGATGCGGTCTCCCATGGTCATAGCTTCCACCTGATCATGGGTAACGTAGATGATTGTAGTTTGAAGGCGGATATGGAGTTTATGGATCTCCGTGCGCATCTCCACCCGCTTTTTCGCGTCAAGGTTGCTTAACGGTTCATCGAACAGGAATACCATCGGCTTCCTGACGATAGCCCTGCCTACCGCGACTCTCTGGCGTTCGCCGCCGGAAATCTCTTTCGGCTTCCGGTTCAATAAATGTTTGATGCCGAGTATCTCGGCCGCATCATTGACCCGCTCTATGATTTCGTTTTTGGGATATTTCCTGAGTTTCAGGCCGAAGGCCATATTCTCGAACAAAGACATATGCGGATAAAGGGAATAATTCTGAAAAACCATGGCGATATCCCGGTCTTTCGCGGGGACCTGGTTGACTTTCCGGTCACCGATGTAGATATTGCCCTGGCTGATCTCTTCAAGGCCGGCGATCATGCGCAAAGTAGTGGATTTGCCGCAGCCTGAAGGGCCGACCAAAACCATGAATTCCTTGTTCTCAATGCCTAAATTGACGTTATTGACCGCTCTGATCCCGCCCGCATAAATCTTGCTGACATTCTGAAGACTGACTTGTGCCATTATCTCTCCCTCGCAATATGTTGTGTGATTACCGGCGCCGCATGCCGGTATATATATATTAATATGGTTTTAAAATATGTCAACTGTTTGGTGATACATAATCAAGCAGTAAGGCTAAAGTTTCTTTCATATTTTTGCGGTGCACGATCATATCAACGAAACCGTGTTCCAGCATAAATTCGGAACGCTGAAAACCCGGCGGCAGTTTCTGGCGTATTGTCTGTTCAATTACCCTCGGACCGGTAAAACCGATCAAGGCATGCGGTTCGGCAATAGTAATATCCCCTACTCCGGCAAAAGATGCCATTACACCGGCCATGGTGGGATTGGTAAGAATGGAAATAAACGGCAGTTTTCCCCGGTTATGATGCGCGAGCGCGGCGCAGGTTTTAGCCATCTGCATCAGGCTGAACAGCCCTTCGTACATACGCGCGCCTCCGCCTGAACCGGAAATAATGATGAGTGGAAGTTTTTTCTTGGTGGCATTTTCGATCGCCCGGCTTATCTTCTCTCCCACAACGGACCCCATCGATCCCATGATAAAACGGGAATCGGTGACCGCGATAACCGTTGGTTTGCCACCGATGGCACCTTCTCCGCAGATAACCGCCTCTTTCAATCCGGTCTCGCGCTGATCCGCGGCCAATTTATCTTTGTAGGTCTTGGGTCCTTTGAAATCAAGCGGGTCCGCGGAAAGCATATCCCGGTCATGCTCCTTGAAAGAGTTTTTGTCCAGGGTGATCGCGATCCGCTCATACGCGCCCAGGACAAAATGGTAATTGCACTTCGGGCAAACCTTCAAATTATCTTCCAGGGTCTTATTATACAGGGATTCGCTGCAGCTTTCGCATTTCGTCCACAGCCCTTCCGGGATCTCTTTCTTTTTGAGCCGTACGATCGTGTATTTAGGTTTGCCGAATAAGGCCATAATAAGTGTGTACGTTTGCAAGTGTAAAGCGTGTAAGTTAGACGTGTGTTTTTTTACTTACACACTTACAAACTTTACACTATTCATCATGTTTGTTTACAACCAGCCCCGAGAGCACCTTGGGGTAGAAATAGGTTGACTTCGGCGGCATTTTCTCCCCTTCCAAAGCGATAGCGGTGATCTGCTCGACTTTGGTAGGATTGAGGAAAAACGCCGCGTGCCGGGTATTTTCATTCACGTTCTCGATACACTCCTCGGCATCAGGGGTATAGATGAATTGCGTTTTATCGTCAAAATCTACGCCCATGACGTTCCTGAAAACGATATAATTCAGCACGCACACATCCAACTGCCGGTATGCCGAAGGTTTATCACCGATTATTCTATCCAAAATCTTGTTGTTTTTCAAGCGCAAAAGTAAAAATCGTTTATCCTTGTAAATCCCCAGGACGTGTTCGGCTATACCCGCTTTTTCCATGAGAAAAAACAGCCGTGCCTTGTCCTTCATTTCTTCAATTGAAAAATATTCTTTCAGGTGAAGGATGAACGAATCCATATGCAGATCGAAATCAAGTTTTAACAGCCGGTGATAAGGAAAAACGGTCAGCCCGTGAGAATGGGTATTGGTGAAATAAGCGAGGGTAAAGTTAAAATCTTCCTCGCCTTTGCTTTTTTCGCTCATTTTAGCTTCCATTTCATCACGATAAGCGCAGGAAACTTCATAGCGGTGATGTCCGTCGGCGATAAAAATATTCTCTCCGGACATGCTGTCCTGGATAGTTTGCAGGATTTCCGGGTCGTCCACTCTCCAAAGCGTATGCCGGATACCTTCATCATCCCGGACTTCCAAAAACGGCTTTTTGTGCGCAAGGTGGGGTTCTATAACCCGCTGGATCACCCGCTTTTTGTCCCCAAAAATAACGAATATGGGGCTCAGGTTCGCTTTTACCTGCCGGATGAGCTTCAATCGGTCTTCCCGGGGTTCAAGATGGGTATGCTCATGCCCGAACACCGTGGATTTTTTCTTTTCCAGGTGCAGTAACGCGATAAATCCGGAACGGGTCAGTTTCTGGCCGCGAACCTTATATTCCTGTTCATAGTGATAAATAGCCGGCTTCTCGTCCTGCACGAGTACTTTATTTTTCAACCAATTCCTGAAATACTGGCCCGCCCGGCGGTATTTATCCTCTCCCGGAATATCCTTGCTTAAAAGTATGTGGGTAAAATTATTCGGGTTTTTCTCTTGGTATGCTTCCTGCCTGGCCGGTGAAATGATGTCATAGGGAGGACAAACCACAGACGACAGATCGGATATTTTTTCCTGGTTGTATATTACGGCTCTGAAAGGTTTGATCGTTGTCATACTATCGTTATAATCGTGGTTGTGTTATTTGTGCGGGCATCCCTGGCAGCCGGTGCTCGAGCATGACGGAGCCTCTCCGGACGATTTTCTACCCGAAGATTTCTTTTTATAGTCGGTTTCATAAAACCCGGATCCCTTGAAAATTATCCCTGTTCCCCCGCTGATCAGCCGTTTGGCTTTGATTTTACATTTCGGGCATTTCGCATCCGGGTCATCGGTCATTTTCTGGAATACATCGAATCTATTCCCGCATTTTGTGCATTCGTATTCATAGGTAGGCATGGAATCCTCTCTTCGTTCGGATAGTTGTCAGTTGTCGGTCTTCAGTTGTCAGACTGCTCTATTTAACGGTTTTCTTCCTGACAACTGACAGCTGATAACTGGCAACTATTTAAATGTTTTTCTAATTTTTTCCGTAAAGCTCTCTTTGCCGGAAGTATCGCCCGACAGGCGCGCGAATTCTTCTATAAGCCTGCGTTGTTCGGTATTTAAATTTCGCGGGATCTCAATGGTGACGCGCACTAATTCATCGCCTATCCCCCGGCCATGAACGTCGGGAACGCCTTTTTCCCTTAAACGAAAAACCCTTCCGCTCTGGGTACCGGCAGGGATCTTCATAGTTATCTTACTGCCGTCCAACACCGGGACTTCGACATCACTGCCTAAGATCGCCTGGGACACCGGTATGGTGATCTCGGTCAAAAGGTCATTACCATGCCGTTGGAACATAGAGTGCGGCATAACCTCTATGACCACATACAGGTCGCCGTGTGAAGATGTACCCGTTTCGCCTTCTCCCCGGACCCTGAGATTGGAATTGGTATCCACTCCCGGAGGAATCTTTACCTTGATGGTACGGGTTACTTTACTTCTGCCTTCACCTTTGCATGCCGGGCACGGTGTTTGTATGACCGAACCTTCGCCCCTGCACCGCGAACAAGTCTGTGCCATTTGAAAAAAACCGTTCGATACAACCGTGCGGCCCTGGCCTTTACATTGCGGACAAGCGGATTTTTTCGTGCCCGGCTTCGCCCCGGTACCGTTACAGGCAGGACAGGTTTCATACCGCGGGACGGTGATATTCTTTTCAACTCCCCGAACCGCTTCTTCCAGGGTAATGGAAACCGCTATCTGCAGGTCCCTTCCCCTGCGCCCGCGGGAACTCCTGCCTCCTCTGCCGCCGCCGAAAACATCAAATCCCAGGTCGCTGAAAATCTCTTCAAAAAGGCCGCCTCCAAAACCGGACTCGCCGTCCTGGAACACGCTGTTGAAATCGGCGCCTTTAAAAATATCTTCGTAGGCGTATTTCTGGTCGATGCCTGAATGGCCGTACTGGTCGTACAAACCGCGTTTCTGGGTGTCCGATAAAACCGCGTACGCCTCGGAAATCTCCTTGAACTTTTCTTCCGCTTCTTTTTTCTTTTCCGGGGGAACGCGGTCGGGATGATGCTGGAGCGCCAGTTCCCGGTATGACTTTTTTATCTCATCAAGGGTGGAGCTCTTCTTAACACCCAGGATCTCGTAATAATCCCGTTTACTCGACATTATTTTTTATTATTATCCTCTTCTTTAAATTCCGCGTCGATTATATCTTCTTTATCATTGGCGCTTTTTTCCGCCTCCGGCTGCTGCGGTCCTTCCGCCTGCGCGGATCCGCCTCCGGCTTGAGGGCCGGCTTCGGCTTTTTGTTTTGCCGCCGCCTGTTTATATATCTCCTCGGCTAATTTGTGTGAAGCTTTGGTGAGAGCTTCCATATCCGTCTTAATCCTCTGCACGTTCTTATCCTTGATCGCCTGCTTCAGGTCGTTCAATTTCGCTTCGATATCGGCGCGTTCGGCCTGGCTGACTTTATCCCCGAATTCCTTGAGAGATTTTTCCGTCGAATACGCCAGGGTATCCGCCTGATTGACGACTTCGATCTCTTCCTTTTTCTTGGCGTCATCCGCGGCGAATTTCTCGGCATCCTTAACCATCTTGTCGATCTCTTCTTTCGACAGTTTTTTGGGAGCGGTAATCCTGATAGACTGTTCCTTACCGGTACCGAGGTCTTTGGCGCCGACATGCACGATGCCGTTGGCATCGATATCAAAAGTCACCTCTATCTGGGGAACACCGCGCGGCGCTGAAGGAATACCCACCAGATCGAATCTTCCCAGTTCCACGTTATCATCGGCCATCTGCCGTTCCCCCTGCAAAACCCGTATAGTAACCGCGGTCTGATTATCGGCCGCAGTCGAAAATATCTGGCTTTTCTTGGTCGGAATGGTGGTATTTCGTTCGATCAGTTTCGTATTGATGCCGCCCATCGTCTCAAGCCCCAGCGACAACGGAGTAACGTCGAGCAGGAGCACATCCTTGGTGTCACCTTTGATGATGGATGCCTGTACCGCCGCGCCCAAAGCCACGCATTCCATGGGGTCAACCCCGCGTTCGATCTTCTTGCCCACGTATTCCTCGACGAATTTCTGGACGATAGGCATGCGGGTAGGCCCGCCGACCATGATAACCCGGTCGATATCGCGGGCGCTCAATTTCGCGTCCGAAAGCGCCTGTTCCATAGGATGTTTACAACGGTCTATGATGGGCGAGATCAAATCCTCCAGCTTTGCCCGGGTAATTGACATGGTCATATGTTTCGGGCCGCCGGCGTCCGCGGTGATGAACGGAAGATTGATATCCGTGGTCACCGTGCTGGATAATTCGACCTTTGCTTTTTCCGCCGCTTCGCGCAGGCGCTGGACCGCCATTTTATCGTTGTGCAGGTCAATGCCGCTTTCGCGCTTGAACTGGTTGACAATATAATCGATCAATACGTTATCCATATCCGTTCCGCCCAGTTGGGTATCTCCGGATGTGGATTTAACCTCAAAAACCCCCTGCGCCATCTCCATAACGGTGACGTCAAGGGTGCCGCCTCCCAGGTCGAAAACCATGATCTTCTGTTCTTTCTGTGACTTTTCAAGCCCGTAGGCCAGGCATGCCGCTGTCGGCTCGTTGATTATGCGCAGTACCTTTAATCCGGCGATCTCTCCCGCGTCTTTGGTAGCCGTACGCTGATTGTCGTCAAAATAAGCGGGACAGGTAATAACCACTTCCTCGATCTTTTCGCCCAAATATGACTCCGCGTCCTGTTTGATCTTCTGCAAAATAAAAGCGGATATCTGCTGGGGGGTATATTCTTTACCATATACCTTAAAGGTATGGTCGGACCCCATTTTCCTCTTGGCCGCGTAAATCGTGCCTTCCGGGTTGATAGCCGCCTGACGGCGCGCCGGTTCTCCCACCAGCCGCTGT
>JBAZGE010000066.1:0-9990 GCA_041653035.1 Candidatus Omnitrophota bacterium | reverse complement strand
TCATGGAGATGCAGTTATTCTCACTGTCATAACCATACTTGATGGTGTTATTGGTACCGGGGGCGGTAAGCTGGGTGATCCGGCTGCGGTTATCGAAGGTATAGGAAGTCATCCCTGTAAAGCGCATTCCTTGGAACACCGGCATATCCTTACAAACCGCAATATCGATTTATTTCTATTTATCCAGAATCCTATATAAATTATTTTATTTGTAAAATATTGATATTCAATTGGTTGGTGAGTTCTGACACCATTTTCTTCACGTGTATTTTCCTTCGCTTCCTTTTCCGGGTTGAGAAATTTGCTTTAAAACCTCAATCTTTGAGTTTTTTTTGAGTAAAAACATACATAAATAAAAACAGACTAAGTAAAATAAAGAACGGAATCAGTACTATTAACTTTTTCGCAAGGAAGATATATAAAGAAGCAAAAAATATTGGAAAATATCGCCAAAAGGTGACTTCTTTATATTTATTTCCCTTTCCACAATTACTACATTTTATAATTTTTATTGAATTTGGTCCAAAACTCAAATTTAAAAAAATTTTGAGGAATGGGAATTTTTTACCACAAGAGCTACAACAAAATTTACAGTTTTTCATTTTTGTCCTCATTAATTTATCAAATCAAAGTATTACTTAACTGTACCACCCCACAACTCACTCACCCCTATCGATACTATTGTCCCTCCCACAGGTCCTAATGCATAATCCGCACCAAAACCAGCGATTGTAGAGACATAACTTCCCATTAAAGCACCAGGATTAATATTTTTTTGGAGAGAATATTCCCATGCAACACCAACAGAAAAACCTGCTATAACACCTACTACCGGACCACAAGCAAAACTAACACCAACACCGGTAATTGCCGTTACATAATATCCCATTGCTCTCATTTGCCACTGCTGAGATAGTTTTTCATTTAGTTTTATTATTTCATTATCTTTTACCCCCCAGGATTGTCCCCAAGGGGGAGCTCCACATCTTCCCCAAGGATCAAGCAGATTTATCGGGTTATTGTTCAAATAGCAATACACATTCGGCCCGTCTATCATACCCAGCGGGTCTGCGGTTATCCACCTGCCTATGGCGGGATTATACCACCTGCCTCCGAAGTAAACAAGGCCGGACTTGGAATTCAGCTCTTTGGTCTGATACCGGTAATTATTGACTACAGATCCCGTTGAGGAAACTAAGTTGCCGAAGGCTTCAAAGACGTACTTCTGGGCCACGGCGCCGCTGGCATTGGTCAGATGGCTCACGTTGGCTGGGCCGTTATGCACGTTGTGATACCAGTAGGTCACCCCCGCCCTCGTCTCGCTGACCATGCCGCCTATCCCTCCCGGGTATCCTAAGGCGCGCGTGTAGACCACCTGCGTCACGTTCGACGCGTTGCGCTCGATCACCGGCAACAGGCCGTCGAAGAAGTAATTGGTTGTGGTCGTACCTTCCACGCACTTTACCTTCCTGCCGTCTCCGTCATAGGTGAAAACGCTGGTGGCCGCGTCCGGATAAGTAACCTTGGCCATACGATTCTCAAAGTCATACGCGTAAACGATCGTGTTGGTTCCGTTAACCCGCTTTATTGTATTGCCGTTACTGTCATACGTATAGGTCGTCGCTCCTTCTTTCGTCAATTGATTTAACGCGTTATACGTATAACTGGTTGTAACCCCATTCTTCACCATGCTCGTCCTGTTGCGCGACGCGTCGTAACTGTACGAATATGAATAAATCACGGTGCCGGCGGAATTCTTCTTTATTTCGCTTTTAAGCTGGTTCACCGCATCGTATGTATAGCCAATGTAATCGCCGTTCTCCTGCGTCACCTTGGTTATCAATCCGCCGGTATCGTACGCGGTAACAGACGAAGCTAAAATCTGTAACGCGGAATTCTTAAGCTGTGCGGTTGTTATCTGGCCGCGCTTATTATACGCATAGTTCATGCTCGTGCCGTTGGAATAGGTTATTTTGACGGTATTTCCCGCGGTGTCGAACTGATACTTGGTCTGCTGATTCAACGGATTGGTAAACGCGCTTATCCGATTCAAGGCATCGTAAGTATACGATGTTATTCCCCCATCCTGGTTGGTCATGGAGATGCGGTTATTCTCACTGTCATAACCATACTTGATGGTGTTATTGGTACCGGGGGCGGTAAGCTGGGTGATCCGGCTGCGGTTATCGAAGGTATAGGAAGTCGTGCCCGTGGCATCGGTCATGGAAACCCGGTTGCCCGCTCCGTCATACGCATAACTGACCGTCTTCGCATCCGGATAGGTAACTTTGGTCAACAGATTGCCGGCATTATAAGTATATGTTATAATCTTGCCGTTGTAATCGGTTTTTGAAACAAGATTGCTATCAGCGTCATAGCTGTAGGTACTATATTTGCCGGCGGCATTCGTGGTCTTGATCAAACGGTTTCCCGCGTCATAGGCGTGCGCGGTCACATTACCCTTTTGATCCTTAACGCTTAAAAGATTGCCGATAGCGTCATAGGTGAACTCGGTAACATAGCCCAGCGCGTCCGTAGTTTTGGTAACCCGGTAAAGCGCGTCATAGGTATAGGTGGTAGTATGATTGTTCGCATCCGTGATGCTTTTAGGCTGGTCCTTGAACGTGGGAATCGGCCCCCCTGCGTAGTTATAAACCGTGCGCGAGCCTTGCGCGTCAATCACTGCCGTTACTCTGCCAAAAGCATCGTATTCGTACTGAATGCTGCTGCCCAGCGGATTGGTTACTTTTACGATCTCTCCTGCGGCATCCCTGGTATACGTGGTGATCTGGTTCAAAGGATTGGTGATACTGACCAGCAAATTCTCAGCATCATAGGAAAAATAGGTAACTGCGCCCTTAGTGTTGGTTGTGCTTAGGACGTTTCCGGTTTCATCATAGGCATAACTCTCATAACTGTTATCCGCGAAAGTCCTCTTTACCAAACGGTTCAAAACATCATATTGAAAATTGGTTACAATACCTCGGGCGTCCATCTGGGTAAGTAGATTTCCGTTCAGATCATAAGTATACTGGGTAATGTATCCCAGGGCGTCAGTCACTTTTATAAGATTACCGTACGAATCGTATCCATAACGCGTGACGTTCCCTTTAGGATCGGTAGAAGTCAACCGCTGACCGTACGCATCGTAGGTGTATGACGCCTTATTGCCTAAAGGATTAGTCTGACTGGTAAGATTCCCTTTCGAATCGTAGGCGTAGGTATAGGATCGCCCCAGCGCGTCAACTGCTTTGGTTAGATTATGGAACACGGGATCATAGGTAAACGTAACCACATCGACGGTCCCCGCGAGAGCGCCGTCAAGCCGAAGCACGCTGCCGTATTGGTCGTTAGTCCAGGTGGTGGCATTCCCGTTCCTGTCGGTAATGCCGCTGCGCATGCCGCGGGTATCGTAGGTGTATACCGTCTTTCCGCCCAAAGCGTCGGTTACTTTGTTGATCACCGGCTCAGAACCAAATTCAAAAATAGTGATATTACCTTTGGGATCGGTCACCCGGGTGGTGCCTAATTTAAAATCATAGAGGTATGAAGTTTCCCTGCCGGACGGGCTAATCACCTTGATAACGCTGTCTTCCACGGCTTTATACTGGAACGATGTCCGGTTCCCCCTCGGATCGACGATAGCGGTCAGATTATGCGCGTCATTGGGATCGGTGTACTCGTACGTCGTCACTTTCAACAAGGGATCTTTTACCTGAATCAGGTTATTTTTCGCGTCGTACGCAAAGGTGTATTCGCGCGTTAACGGGTCTTTCACGGAAATGATCCTGCTCTTCGCATCATACGCGAATTTCATCGTCCTGCCGGAATTATCCGCGATTTGCGTTACCTTGCTGCCGCTGTACGAATAGGTTAACCGGTTGCCGTTGCGGTCTTCTATGTAGCAAAGTTTCTTGCCGGTGTCGAATTGATAGATCTGGGTCCCGTATAAAGACGTCCAGCGCGTCCAGCGGAACGTACCGTCGGTTAATTTAGTCAGGGTCGAAGGATCGCACACCGAACCGGTATAGACGCCGGAATTAAGGGTGTACACGAAGATCGTTCCGTCAGGCCCCTTAAGAGTGACACTGCCGCCCAGGTCGCTCAAAACAATATTGTGATACACCTGCCACCCGAAACCCAGAGGCCCTTCATACGTACTGCGGCTGGAATATGTCCTTTCAAAACGCAGGAATAATCCCCCTTCTTTACCTCTTGCGAGAACTTCAATATCCCTGAGGGGAAGAACCAACTGGCCTCCGGTAACCAGAACCGGGTCTATCGGAGCCTCACACGTGCCGTTTCCTCCCAGCCACACTCTCGGCCTGTCGACTGTGGTAGGAACCGGGACTTTAATCACCGGGGTCGGATCCGGTGCCGGAGTCTGCCGCGGCTTTACATTCGGCATCATCGTAGGAGCTATAAGCTGGATATCCGACGTAACTATCGGCCCGAGGTTGGTATAATCCACGTTCCAATGCCCGTCAGGCAGAACTCCCGGGTCATCTTTGGTCCATCCTCCTTCGGGAGACCGGCGCGTCGCTCCGGCAATGACCGCTTTCATCTGCGCCTGCGAAAGCATCTTCTCGGTGACAACCGGTATCGCCGTCATAGAATCGGAAACAACCAGGGCCTTACCGTCCCAAAGCTTTAAAAAATCATTTAACGAAAGTTTTTTCTTATCCCCGCCGTCGTATATTTCAACATACGAAGAAGCGGCATTCTCGATTACCACGTAATGCCGGTTATTCAAAGCCACGATTGCCTTCGCGGCCAGGCGTTTTAGGCCTTTAAGAGTCAATGAAACGCCTTGCGCTTGCAGGCCTTTCTTTTGCGCCGCCTGCAAAAGACCGAATATGGTGGTACCTTCATCGCTTGTGCCGGCCATTCCCGCGATCTCTTCGGGAGTCGAAACCACTCCAAAAACCGAACATATCCGGTAGAGGCTGTCCGGGCCGCAGCGGTTCGCGCCGGTCAGGCGGATAACCCGCTGTGCCGCATTTCCCGCGCTTGCATTCCCGCCGGCCTGGGGAAGAGATACCATGGTGTTTATGGTATCGATCGCTTTTTCCGCATCTGAAGCGGCTGGACTATCCGCAAATAAAAATATCACCTTGTTAAAAGTATCTAAAGCCTCCTCATACCGGCTTTGCTTGTAATATACTTTACCCATCGCATACAAGGCATCCGCTTTGAGATATGACTCCTGCTGAAAAACTTCTTCAAACTCCTTCAAGGCGGATTCGTATTCGCCTTTTTCAAGATATATATCGCCTATTTCCATGCGTAAAGGAATAACTCTGGTATCCTTGTTTATTTGGCTTTTCGCATACACTATCGCTTCATCCAATCCTGTTTTGACGGGAATCCCTGTTTTAACGTCAATGCTCATTTTCCGCCTTAAAGACTGGACAACCTTGACATGATCGTTCGCTTTACCAAACTCGGCTGCGGCCCTGTCAAACTGGCGCAAAACATAATAGGTATCGCCAAGCCCGTCTCTATCTCCTGCCTGGCTGAAAGTTTCAATAGCTTTATCGTACAGGTTCCTTTTAAGATACACTTTTGCCAAACCGTTTTTATCATTCGCTTTCGAGAAATAGGCCGCCGCTTTTTCAAACTCATTTGACGTAAAATATGCAAGCCCCAGCCCGGATTCGTCATTCGCTTTGATGAATAATTCCTTGGCTTTCCCGATATCCCCTTTGCTTAGATTCAAAAGGCCCAGCCCGGAAAGGTCATTCGCCTGGACAAAGGCGTCTTCAGCGCGCTGAAAATACCCTTTTCCCATCAAAGCGTGGCCCAACGCGGAAAGATCGTTGGCCAGCGACGCATATTCCTGGGCTTTATCAAAATCTTTCTTCCCCGCATAAGCCATACTCAGTCCGGAAAGATCATTCGCCTCGGTAAAACATGCCGCGGCTTTTTCGAATTCTTTTTTACCGCAATAGGCGTGGCCCAAAGCCGATTTATCGCCGGCTTTTATCGCGTACTTTGCCGCGGTATCGAAATCCCTCATCCCCGAATATGCCAGGCTTAAGCCGGAGATATCGTTTGCCCTGCTAAAATTACCGATCGCGTCCAAAAATTCGAATTTCCCCATAGATGAGATCCCTGCGGCAGAAAGATCATTTGCCCGGGAAGCGTACAAAGACGCTTGTTTGAAATCCCGCTTTCCCGCGTAGGCCAGGCTCACTCCTGAAAGATCCCCCGCTCTTTTGAAACAATCGATCGCGGAATCAAAATCCTTTTTCGCCAAATAAGCCGTCCCCCGGGAGGACAGATCGTTACTGCTGCGCGCATACGTAAGAGCGGTATCCGGTTCGTTCATCGCGGCATAGATCAAGGCCAGAACAGAATCATCATTCGCCTTTTGGGCACACGCAACCGCTTTATCGAAATCCTTTTTGCCGCAATAAGCGAGAGCCAAAGCGGACAAATCTCCGGATTTTTGCGCGTATTCCACGGCCTTGTCGAATTCCCTCTTCCCTGTATATGCAAGGCTCAAGCCGCTGAGATCATTGACCTCGGTAAAACATTTGATCGCTCCGTCAAAATCCTTTTTCCCGCAATACACGTGCCCTAATGCAGACTTATCTCCGGAAGCCTGCGCGTATACAGATGCCTTATCGAAATCTTTCCTGCCGCAATATGCCATGCTCAATCCCGAAGCGTCGTTAGCCGCGGTAAAACACTCTATCGCTTTTTGGAAGTCGTGTTTCCCGCAATAGGCGTGGCCCGCGACGGAAAGATCGTTCGCTTCCCCGGCCAGAGCAAGCGCCTTATCAAAATCCCGCTTTCCGCAATATGCCAATCCCAGTCCGGCTTTATCATTGGCTTTCGTGAAATAATCTATCGCGGTATCATAATCATACCGGTTCACGGCAATAAGCCCCAGCAAAGACAGATCGTTCGCCTTTTCCGCGAGTTCCCGGGCTTTTTCAAAATCCCGTTTTCCGCAATACGCCATCGCGAGCCCGGAAAAATCATTGGCTCGAATAAAATATCCCAGGGCTTCATCGAACTTAAAACGGCCGCAATACACGTGGCCGACAAGAGACAAATCGTTCGCCTGCTGTCCGTACTGCAAGGCTTTATCGAACTCTTTTTTTCCGAGATATACGGTACCGATCGCGGAAGGATCGTTCGACGCCACCGCGCAGCTCATCGCCTTTTCATAGTCTTTTTTTCCGCAAAAAGCCAGGGCAATCCCCGCTGAATCATTCGCTTTGGTAAAACTGCTTATAGCCGAATCAAAATTCTTTTTACCGAGATACGCCAGGCCAAGCGCGGAATAGTCATTGGCTTTTATCGCAAATTCAGCGGCCGTATCGAACTTTTTCCTGCCGCAATACACAAGCGCCAGTCCGGAAAGATCGTTTACTTCGGTAAAATGCGGAACGGCTTTATCATATTCCCGCTTGCCCACATAGGCCATTCCCGCCTGGGATGAATTATTAGTGCGTTTGAATACCCCCAGAGCTTCGTCAAAACGCCGCTCAGCCATCAAAACCAGCCCGATGCCGCTGCTGTCGCCGATCTTTTCAAAACATTTTCTCGCTTCTGCAATATTATGCTCCCCCAAAAAAACAAGCCCCAGCCCGGACCAGTCGTTCGCCTTGGTAAAATAACTTCTCGCGTTCTTAAAATCCCTTTGCCCAAGGTAAACCAACCCCATGCCTGAATTATCCCTTTTTTTACTAAAATAACCCAACGCCTTCCCATAATCACGTTTGCCGCAATACGCCAGCCCCATGCCTGAATTGTCGCCCGATTTTCGAAAATTGGAAAGAGCGTCATCGTACCGCCTCAAAGCGCAGTAAACCATGCCGGCTCCGGAATAATTGGCATTCGATAAATAGACCTCCAGGGCCTTCATATACTGGCCGCGCTGGAAATTACGGTAAGCCGATACATTCATTGATTCTTCCATCCCCAGGAGAAGACATACGCACGACAGAATAACTACCGCCGTAATTTTCATCGTTCGCTTCATACACGCGCTCCTTTTTTGTTTTTTTACGACGCCCCGGCAAGGCGCTTGCCGATGAAATACAGGATCCCCGCCATTATCACGAAAGGGATGATCACGGCGTACCGCGTGATCCTGTTAAGATTCCATCTATACAAACAGGGACTCAGACAAAGCGCGGCGGCAAACGGTAAAAACCAGATATTCCGAGTCACTGAGGATACGGCTATAAACCCTATCCCTGCGGCGATTTCAAACGTCAATACCGATCTCAGGTTCGCGTGGCTTTGACACGCAACCCCGTCAAGCATTACCCTCCCGGATATGCCGGAACTATCCGCGCTGATATCGCCGGTAACCGGAAAAACGGCCTTTCGCGTTATAAGAGCAACCAGAACGTGAAAAAACGAAACGACCTGCAGAGAAAAAAAACAAAAAATATACACTGAAAAATAACGGATCAGCTTACGGGGAAATCTCCAATAATCGATCAACGCCGGTATCAAGGGAGAAAACACTGTGGCGAGCATCAGCACAAAAACATCCCAGCTCCAGAAAAGGTTGGACTGTATCCGCGAGGCCGCGGAAATGAACGTGCCGTCGAGCGAAACAGGCATCCTCAACAGAGGGCCCTGAAACTGGAAATGCGTGAAAAAAAACGGCAGGACGATACCGGTAACCACCAGGAACATAACAAACGGAAAAGCCAGGAGCAGACTGCACGCGGAAACAAATACATCAAGCTTTTCAAACCAGGGAATATGCCCAACCTTGACGAACCCGGGAAAAAACTTCAAGAGGCATTCAACCGTGCCCCGCACCCATTTTTCATTGCGCTTCCGGTATTGCATATACGTGGAAGGAAAATCTTCGATGCATTCGACATCCTCGGCAAATATCCCCATATATCCGGCTTCCCGCGCTTTCATCGAATACGCGAGGTCTTCCGTGGCTATTTCAGGGAAGCCGCCGAGCCGTTCCCATACGCCGCGGCGCAGTAAAGCCCCATGCCCGTACCACATAACAAAACCGTACTGATTTTTAACCGAAGCGTACCGCTTAAAGTGAATGTCCGTATTCATCCCAAGGCACTGCGCAAAGAATGAACCCGGGGAGGGGTTACAAACCTGGCGTGCCTGAACAAACGCTATCGAAGGATCCGTAAAATATGCCGTCAGCTTCCGGATATAATCGCGCGGCACGATGGTGTCGGCGTCGGAAACGCTAAAAAACTCATACCCTCTGCCGATACTCTTAAGGCCATGATTCACGTTTCCCGCCTTGAAACCGGCCCTGGATTCCCGGCGGATAACGGATACTTTGCCGGGAAATTTATCACCGAAAGAATCGACCTTTTCCCGGTATGCGGCGCGGGAGCTATCATCCAGTATGTATACGTGAAAGGATTCGTAATCCTGTTCGATATGAGAACGGGCCGCTTCCTCCTGAAAATCGTTGCATGTCGTGTATAATAATGCGACTTTGGGCGGGAATGCGTTCAGGGATAACGGCCGCGGGGAAAGCTTTACCGGCAGTCTTTTGAAATAAGAAAAAAACGGTATCACCAGATGATAAAATGCGTAGAACCAGAAAACATCCTGAAGGACAACAAAAAGGGACAGAAAAATTTTTGCTGCCGGAGGTTCGGGGCCGATGAGAAGGACAAGAAGACGAGGGTTAAAGTAAAACAAGCAGAGAATCCAGAGGCCAACCATCCATTGGAACATTGAGGCATTTTTTGCCGTCATTATAGGATCGGCTGTTCAAAATTCTTGTTTTAATCAACAACATCATTCTACCAAAAATAAACCAATTCGCAAACTTTTTTACCAACTTTTTTACCACTCTTCACAACGCTAATGTAGTAGGAAAATCTTCCTGAGCGGGGGAAAACCGTGATTTTTCCTGGAGAGAGCATTCTAATTACCGATTGATCCGGCTAATCTTACCACTTGACGTTTTCGGAATCACCGACACCACGCGGAATTCTTTGGGGACTTTGTAAGTAGCCAGATGCT
>JBAZGE010000065.1:0-10271 GCA_041653035.1 Candidatus Omnitrophota bacterium | reverse complement strand
CCACAACCAATGAAGCGGCGAATATTTTACCGGAAGAGAGCTTAACCGCTTTGATATCCCCTTCCCCGATAATCTCGGCAACATCCTGCCGGATGACAAATTCGATACCGTTATCCTCCAGCCTCTTTTGTATCATGGCCGACGAACCGGGATCAAAAACCCGGGACAATATCGAGGAGGAAGAAACAACCACTTTGACTTCCATGGCGCGCCTTCTCAACGCAGAGGCCGCGGCAATGCCCACCAGCCCTCCCCCCATCACGCAAACACATTTCACTACCGGCAAGAGAGACTGAATTTCTTTCACATCCTGCAAAGTACGGAAGCCGAACACACCCGCCTTCCGGATACCCTTTATTTCCGGTATCCTGGGGCGAGCTCCGGTGGCAATAAGCAAAACGTCGTAATCGAAATTGGTTTTGTCTTCGCAGACAACCCGGTTTTTCTTCGGCAAAACATGGCTCACCTTCCTGCCCAACACCAGTTCGATGCCGTTGTCCTTATAAAAACTTTCCGGCGGGTAAAAGAGCTTATCCTTTTTTATGTCTCCGGCCAGAAAATACTGGATGAGATTTCGGCGGTACGCATGACATCCCTCATCGGAGACAATGCTGATCTCCGACTGCTTATCCCTGGCGCGAATCGCCTCTGCGGCCGCGATCCCCGCTGCCGAATTGCCGATTATAAGAAATTTTTTCATAATACGTCACTTTTGTTATTTTCGTTCTTATCCAAATCTCTACAGCCCGCCCGCATCAAGCACCTGCGGCAGCAGCTTATTCCATCCAATAGGCATGATATGAACGCCCCGGCACATCGGGCGCAGAGCCGTGATCAGGCGCGCCGCGATCTCGATTGTTTTTGCCGTTTTATCTTTTGCCCCGTCTATTTCCCCGATCAGATCATCCGGGACGGTAATGCCGGCCACGTTCTTATTCATGAACCGCGCCATGCCCGCGGATTTCAAAAGCACGATCCCCGCGATTATGGGGACATGCAAATGTTTTGTCTTGGCTAAAAAGTTCTCGAAGACCTTCAGGTCATAGACCGCCTGGGTCTGAAAGAACTGCGCTCCGGCGGCGATTTTTTTTTCCATCTTCATGATCTGCGGCTCAAGCGGATCCGCGCCGGGATTGACCACCGAACCCAGGCAGTACCGGGGCGGTTCGCCCTCAAGCTTATTCCCCTTCATATCCGCGCCGGCCTGAAGCCCCACAGCCACCTGCAATAACTGCACCGAGTCGAGATCGAACACCGGTTTTGCCTCGGGATGATCGCCCAGCGCCGGATGGTCCCCGGTAAGGATAAGCACATTCTCGATCCCCATGGCCGCCGCGGAAAGCAAGTCCGACTGCAAAGCGAGCCGGTTGCGGTCCCGGCAGGTCAGCTGAAAGATAGGCTCATAGCCGTTCTGTTTCAAAAGAATGGACACCGTCAGCGACCCCATGTGCATGACCGAACTCTGCAGGTCGGTAACATTCATGGCGTCCACCCGGCCGCGTATCAACGCCGCCTCTTCCAGGATCTGTTTCGTGCCGATGCCTTTCGGCGGGCCGACCTCGGAAGTTACCAGGAATTTATCGGATTGCAGTTTTTCTTTGAATGACATTTTTTGGGTGTGCTTTACCACTTTTTAAACACGAAAACCACCGCGCCGATGATACAGACAAACCCCGCCACGTAGTTCCATTTCAGGCTTTCCTTCAGGTAAACCACGGAAAACACCGAAAATACAATCAGCGTAATTACTTCCTGGATGGTTTTAAGCTGCGCGGCAGAATACTGGTAATGTCCGATACGATTGGCAGGCACCTGGAAACAATACTCGACAAAGGCGATCAGCCAGCTCACCCCGATAGCCATCCACAGCGGTGAACTCTTATACTTCAGATGCCCGTACCAGGCAATAGTCATGAAAACATTCGAAATCGTCAAAAGAATAATGGTTTTCATTATAATGCCCTCATCTTACTTAGTCAATTTATTATTGCTTTGCTACGCCTTATTACCGAAGGGAAGAAAACTCTGCATTTTACTTATGGATCTACGTCCGTCACGAAAATTTTTGCCGTATTTATAACGTTTACAAATTCTTTGAGGGTATTTTTTCCGTGATTCCCTACAGACAAAGGCAATTTTTAAATCTGCTCCACAGGCTTTGGCAATCCTGGTTAAGAGAGTAACCCCATACTTATTGTAATCAGCGTTTTCATAACGAGAAATGGCAGATTTAGTAGTATGAATCCGTTTAGCCAAGTCAGATTGAGTTAAATGCGCTTGATGACGCGCCTGGGCGATCTGCTCTGCAATACAAAGATTCTGATATTCCTGATCAAACTTTCCCCGAAAATCTTTTTCGGTCATCAACTTATCCATATATGTTTTATTCTTTCCCATAATACCTGCCTCCTTTTACCCGGTAAGTATAGTCTTTTTTTATATCTCCGGCTCTGGCTAAATCTTTCCCGCTCACTTTCTGAGATTTTTTCATATAACCATTAGTAATGATTAGTTTTCTTCCTTCATAGAAAAAATTAAAAAACCGATATTGCAAAGGCTTAAACTCATAGATTTTTTCCTTGGGATCTACCACTCTAAATTTTGTTATATCGAAAATCTTACCCTGTTCTGCTATATATTTTACTAAAACGGCCAGTTTTACTTTTATATCGAAAGCCGCTTCTTCCAAACACTCTTTAGCGGGCATCCTTCCTGTCTCGGTAAAGTAAAACTCTACCTGAAATTTCTCTCCCTGATAAAAGATGTATTCTTCTTTTTTGGGGATTGCCACCCATCACCTCTCATATATAAGTTAGCATATTTGCTAACCATTGTCAAGGAGAACCACGCAACAATACATTTTTAAGAACATTTACGCCACGATGCCAATCCGGTGCCCGCCGAATTCAACGGCATCTCCGACTCGCAGCTTCCGGCGGACGCGGGGTTCGACTTCCCCGTTCACTTTAACTGCGCCGCCCAGAATGTGCCGCTTGGCCTCAGCGCCGCTATTGACAATATCCATCGTCTTCAACAGGTTATCCAGTTCAATAAACTCATGCTTCAGTTGAAAATCCATACCAACTCCTTTATTTACAGTTTGATCCCGGAGAGAAGCTCCCGCGCGCCCTTTTTATCCTGGATATAGACCTCCGGGATAAATTCCATTGAGTTGGGGATCAAAGCGGCGATCACTTTTTTCAGCCGGGCCTGCTGAATCTCATTTTCAGGGTCAAAGACGGGATTCTGGCTGAGATCGTTCAATAAAAGAATGACCGGATCATGGGAAAACACATAATCCTTCAAAAGCTGTTTGATAAGCAGGTCTAAATATTCCGGTTTATCCTTGAACACATCCACCGAGGTCTTAAAAGTGATCTTCCCCCAATCGGCGTCCAGGGTTTTCTGAATGAACGCATAGGCGGAAGAATACTTGACTACCTCGACCTGCTCGGGGGCCAAGGTACGAGCCACATTCATAATGACGGTAGTAAACTCCGAATGCCTGAATGTTTTAATTTCATTGTGAATATCGATGGTCAGCAGGTCAAAATTATACACCCCCCGCACGCCGGCGGTGGCATTGATGGTACTGCGCTTCACCAGGTCCTCCACCGCATCCCAGAGTATCTTTTCATCATTGCGGATAAAATTCAAAGCCAAAAGAATGCATGTCTGGTCTTCGCGAGTCGCCTGATACTGCCGGACCTTCTCCTGCGCATGCCCGGCATACGAAATATCATCAAACAGCGGCATATGCCGGAACAAATTAGACTTCTGAAACCCGTAATCGATTAGATTCATAATATTATAACCTTAATGCCTGAAGTGGACAAAGACCCTGCCGAAATTCTTATCATCCTTCTCCACCCGGTGATACAGCTTTTTTATCTCCGGCCGCTCTAAGAACCGCAGGACATGCTTCTTCAACTGCCCGCTTCCCTTACCGGGAATAATCTCCACCAGAGAGATCCGCTTCTCCACCGCCTCTTCAATAACCCGGTTAAGTTCCGCCTCGATCGACCTGCCTTTGTTGAAAATATCATGCAGATCCAGCTTTATTTTCGCCATAGGTCAATACTCCACCTTGATCTCGAAACGTGCCAGCAGCGATAAAACCTCCGGAACGGAAAATTTCGCTTTTTTCAATTTATTGGCCGTGGGATCGATATAATAATTACCCGCCCCCACAAAATTCGCATTTTCCAGGACGGCATTATGGAACCGGCTGTCCTGCAAATCGGAGCCGGAAAAATCCGAGCCCTCGAGATCGACATTGATAAAATCCGTTCCCCGGATCACCGATTCGACGAACCGGCTGTGCTTCATCTTGAGCCCCGAGAAATTACAAAACTCGATCTTACATTTCTTGAAAACCCATTTCAGGAGAAAGGGGTTTATCGAAGTAAACGAGACATTGATCAATTTACAATCATCGAAAATTATACCCCGAAAACTGCAATTATCAACTTTAATATTCGAAAGATTACAGCAGGTAAAAACGCAATCGACGAACACCGACCCGGTAAATTTACACTCCCCGAAATCGCAGCTCTTGAACGCACAATTCAAAAATTCCTTCCGGCAAAGCCCCTGCCCGGTCAAAGAAACCCCCGAAAATTCCTGTTTCTCGAAAGACGCCCCTTCAAACGCCACGGCTTATCTTCTCCCTTTTGGAAACACAATTTCATCACGTGCACGCCAGGCAGGATCGACAATGCATAAAAACACCAAAGCCTTCTTCCCGGTATTCTTGATGCACTGCACCGCTTTCGGCGGGATATAAACCGTGCATCCCGCCGAAACCCTCTTCTGCTCCCGGTCAATATACATGATCCCGGTGCCTTCAAGGATATAATACACTTCCGAGCCTTTCAAACTATGCTTAGTGGTAGTACGCCCCGGCTTCACCCGCGCATAAGCCAAACTATACCCCAATTTCAAGCAAGCCTTCGAAGGATGCAAAATCTCCCGCAAACTACAATTATCCCCGGAAGTAAATTCCGGACAATCTTTCAAACGTTTAATGAACATTTACCCTCTCAGGTCTCTTTTGCTGATGTTAAACAAATAGAACCGTCCTCCTATATACTATTTAACTGCTGGGAATTTATTCTTTATATCTCGAATAATTATATTCGCTCCCTGCATTTTCTGCGGGAGTATTTCGAATTCAAACCTTGTATCTCCATTGACAATAACAGAAGCTTTGCCTCCTGTTACCTGGCTATTTTCGGGGATTTTGCGGAACATTATTCGAACCATATCGGATTCTTGCAGTATTTTAACCGGTTCGCCCACCGCTGAAAAACCGGGTTGCATATGAAAAACTCCCCTATAAACGACTTCGCCTTTTCCATTTTGATTCGCATATGATTGAGTATCGAAAGTCACCAATAAAAATTGGCAGTCTTTCACAAAACCGAGAAACCCTCCTTCACTCGTATAGTGTGTGGCAACTTCCTGTTTAGATCGTATGGTAATTTCGACTTCCGCTATGGCAAAGGTAATAGGCTTCTTTAAAAGATCCGCGGGATTCTCAACATCCGCAAATTTATCGGCTAATTTTCTCAACGCGTCTTGTTCCGGCCCGGGATATTTTTCCAGCGCGATCGCGCGAAAAGGAGCAAACTGGGTTTCGAGACGTTGGATTTCAGTTGTTTTTTGGAAAAACCGTTGAGTCAACGCCGATAGGTGTTCGTCTTTTCTTTTTATTTCATCGCTATATTTTTCACTATGCAGTTTGAGCTCCGATCTATCGTGCCAAACAATTATACCCGTTACAATAATGCCACCGACAGCCAAAATCAATGCCGTTTGAACTCTCACCTCTTGAAACCATCTTTTTCCTTTTATCATAGTTAGTTTTTAGTTCGAATCACACCTGTCCGGGAATAAAGGGGACGGTTCTATTTTATTCCTTCCCGCTGTGAATCTTTTATTAATTGATAGTGATAGAAAAAGTCTATCCCAAAAATAGAACCGTCCCCTTTATTCATTACTTGTAACAATTGCAGACATCTGCACTTTTGTATCTACCCTTTTGACTAAAGTGACTAAAGTGCGCGCTATTTCTGAACCTGCGGCCAAATTAAATCATAATGGACGCTGCGGCCTTTACCGGGTAATTGATGTAATATCTTTTTTTCAAGCAAATCCGAAATTTCACGAAATGCCGTAGCACGGCTGACCTTAGCAATGCTTACATATTTTCGCGTGGTTAATCCCCCTTCGAAACCTCCGGAACCGGCAGCCAACAGACGGTTGAGAACTTTCTTCTGACGCTCGTTAAGCCCGGTTTGAGCATGTTGTCGCCAAAATTCCGCTTTGGCGAAGACATTTCCGATAATCTTATCGGATCTTTGAACAGCGCGCTCAAAACATTCTAAAAACCAAACCAGCCATTCAGTCACATCTGCGCTATCGCTCTTTGTGCATTTTTCTAAGATATCGTAATAACCTTTTCTTTCTTCCATAATCTGAGAGGAAAGGCTGTAATAACGCACTTTTAGTTTTTCATCCTGCGCCAGAGCCATGTCTGTCAATGCCCGGGCAATTCGACCATTGCCGTCTTCAAACGGATGAATAGTTACAAAATAAAGGTGTGCTAAACCGGCGCGTAAAATACCATCCGTATCTTTACGGTTTGATCCCCACCAGTGCAAAAATTGTCGTATTTCGGCCTCAACAGCTTCTCCCGGAGGCGCTTCGAAATGAACTCTTTCTCTACCCATAGGGCCGGATACTACCTGCATAGGCTCTTTCCCCCGCCATTGGGCGACCTTAATCTTATGAAGTCCGGAGTATCCTGCTGGGAAAAGCGCAGCATGCCACCCTTTAAGCCTATCCGCAGAAAGGGATTTATCATACTTTTGTGTAGCGTCTAAAATGACCTCAACCAAACCATCCACAGACCGACTGGCTGGAATCAAGCCGGCTTCGCGCAATCCTAAATGCCTTGCGACTGATGAACGCACCATTTGCGGATTCAGACGCTCTCCTTCAATTGCAGCTGTTTTAATGGCTTCTTCCGTAAGAATATCTGCCTGTGCTTCTTCGTCAAGTTGAAACCCAAGCCGCTTGACCCGACCGAGAAGACTGCCTTGTATAAGCCGCGCCCGGCCCAAAAGAGACAAAAGAGCATTACTATCCCAGTTTAGTTTCGGCCATAAATCGCTTTGCCAGATATATTTCATTTTTTGATCGCTCCCTGATGAAGCGATTAGAAGGATTAATCGCTTCATAATATGATACAATAATAACATCTATCGCTTCAAAATACAAGCCTTTATTTTCTTACGATTTTGTTCTTCTTAGAACACACAAAATCATCCCGCAATATTCAAAAAGCACTTTTACGCTAAGCGGGCAAAAAAATAGAACCGTCCCCTTTATTTAGAACCGTCCCCTTTATTTATTGCAAAATTTATACGTGGAATAGACAACTACGCCACCTGCAACGAAGGATCATTACGCCGGGCTTTAGGAAAAGTAATCTTTACGCTTCTACCTAAAGTGCGGGCAAGCCGAAGAATCGTATCCAGGGTCAGGTTCCTCTCCTGGCCTGTTTCAATTTGTGAGATGAACTGCTGAGAAACCCCCAATTTCTTTGCTAATTCAGACTGCTTAAGATGCTTCTCTTCCCTTAACTCTGCAATCCTTTGAGCAAGGGCAACTTTAGCCCGCTCGATCTCATAAGCCTTTCTAAACTTCTCATTTCTTAACTCATTTTGGAGATGAGTATCGACTTTTTCCAATCTTACTCTTTTCATGGCAATCACGCTCCTTATGAAATTTTTTCAACCTTTGCATAATTCTCTACTTCACTTTTACGCTTAAGGCATAGCTCAAGATCGCGGTTAGGGATCTTATCAGTCTTCTTTCTTATGGCATGGATAAGCACAGCGCTATTTTTTAGAAAGAAGAAGTAAAATATCCTGTTGGATTTCGGCCTTAATTCATAAATTCCTTGGCCTAAATAATCCGCAAGCGGTCGGCGCAAATTATGTCCTTGATTCTTGAGTTCAGTTATATATGCAAAAACCTTCGCGCGCTCATCTTGAGAAAGTGCTTTAATAAATTCCTTAACCGGGCTTTCTCCCCGCTCATCCAGGAAATAATAAATATTTTCCAACATATCCTTTTATTTATCTTCCATTAAAAGTATACAAGATATAACTTGTATTGTCAAGTATTTCAAATTACCCATAGAATTGCGGGTTTTCTTCTGTTTGCGTTAAATCCATTATATCTTTATACAAAGTCCGCGACTTCATTTCTTCTCCCGTCCAAGAATTCCAATATAATCTAATGTGCTTGAGCAATCTTGTGAATAACCTCAGAGATAAAAGTTTGATATTTAACCCCGAGCTTCCGGGATTTTTGTTTAATAACAGCTAAGTCGCGACTGTTTACGCGGATATTCAAAACAGCGTCTTTTTTCCTTGCAGCAACAGCTTCGGTTACAGACATAAACTCACCCTTGGCGACATTAGCATATTCCCCCTTCAAGAGGCTGTCCTCAATAGCTTTTTCCTGTTGTGTTAAGTTAACCTTTTTCATTTGAGTTCTCTCCAAAAGACCTCCCTCTTGCCTTTTTATTCTTTCGCTCTTTAACTGACTCCACCGGATATCTTTCATTCAGCCTATATACAATTGTATATTTTACCCGTATTTATCACACAAATTATTAAATTGCAAAGTGTTATATAAAGCGTCTGCTATACCTTCATAAGACTTTTTCACAAACCCAGTTCGGCATTATCTTTAATACGACAGCAAACAATCTCCACCGTTTGCTGACATACGCGTGTTTGCGTTTATTCTTGATAGCTACATAAATTTGCTCGGCAGCCTTATCCACCGGAACGACCCAAAACAGCCCTTCTCCTTTTGCCATCTCGGTATCCACAAATCCCGGCTGAATATCAGTAACCGTAATACTTGCCTTCAACCTACTTACCTTAAAACGCAACCCTTCCAAATAATTTGACATGAAAGCCTTGGAAGCGTTATACGCCGATGCATTCGAGCTGCCTCGTAATGCCGCAATAGAAGACATTCCAACCAAATGACCACTACCTTGCCTCAAAAAATAATTCATTGCCATCGTTGCAATCGCAACAAAACCCACAACATTCACCGCAATAGTTTGTTTTTCTTTCCCCCAGTTCAGTTCGGGATTGATATACCCCGTCCCTGCACTGATAATCAATAAATCAAGACCGCCCATTTCATCAACAAGCTCTTGAAGACTTTTTATAGCCTCCTCAGGCAGAGACACATCCATCGGCTTAATAAAAGACGCTCCGTTAATTTCTTGCGTTAAACTTTGGAGAAGATGCTCTCTTCTGGCTGTCACACCAACAATATACCCTTCTCGAGACAAAATTTTCGCCAATTCCCTGCCAATCCCTGACGATGCACCAACAATCACCGCTCTCTTTTTATCCATCAATATAATCCTTCTTAAAATCGGCCACAAACACCTTTCCGCATAACAGGACTTCTTTATTTACCGCGTTTCTCCATGTAAACGATTTCAACTCCGCCGCACCCGTCTTGTTCCTTTTTAAATATCGAATAACCCAATTTTTGATAAAGCTGAATGTTTTTCGCGCTCTGAGCACCGGTAAAGAGCTCAAACCGTTCAGGATTAAAACAGCTTTCGATCTCTTTCATAAGGGCCCTGCCGATACCTCGATTTTGCATATCGGGACGGACCGCCAGCCTGCCGATAAAACACGTACCGTCTTTTTCATACGCCCGGACAGTCCCGACAATTTCCCCTCCAGAAACCGCTTTTAAAAACACCTGGGTTTTGAATTGCTCTCTTATTTCAACACATGTCTGCTTGAGCGGCAGGATATCGTAATTATTATAAATTTCAGCCTCGCTCCGATACGCCGACTTTTGTAAATCCAATATCTCGTCAGCATCACGTACCGAAGCCCGTAAAATCCGCACCTCATTTAATCTTTCCATCCAAAAGTCCGATCAAATATGCTTGAGCAATCTTGTGAATTATAGATTCAAGGTGTTAACACAACAATCAAGTGATGTACTCAATACCAGTATTTATCTCCCAACTCATTTATCCGCAAGGCTTATCAAGTTCTGACACCATTTATTCAAAGCCAAGCAGTATCCGGATGTAAGTTATATCGACTACCCAAATTTGATTTATGCCGGTTAAGATAAAGTCTTTAACCAGATTTGAGTATACCGGGTAACAATGGTTAGAATCCGTAGTCTTAACCCATTTTCTCTTG
>JBAZGE010000064.1:0-10428 GCA_041653035.1 Candidatus Omnitrophota bacterium | reverse complement strand
CATTATTAAGGGAATGCGGACAGACTGAACCCGGCCGGGCGCCTCCTATACGAAATAGTGATTTTCTCTCCGGCGTAGCAGCCGTCTTACAGAGGAATCCCGCCTTAACAGCCGATGAAACCGGCGCCACCGCGGCAGGACAGTTTTTAAATGAAGATGGAGAGCCTATTCCCGGCATTATGGAACAGAGCAGGGTTATTATCAATGAACAAAGCGATTCCGTTTATATATACTTGAAAGGCCAGTTCTCTTATTTTATAGATAGGGTACCTTTTGGTTCCTGGGATAAAGACCAATGGGAAACCCACCCGTTGGTTCCGGCGCTACTGGCATATTTATCGGGTGAAGAGTTTTATCTTTCTGAAACGGATATTAAAGGCATGATCAGTCTTACCATTGATTTGGAAGACAAGCTTAGAGATTATATAGCTTCAAAACATACCGGCGACAGTTTGTGGGTAGCCAGTTTCCGGGAACTGGTGAGGCTGCATTATGTGTTCATAAAACTGTATTTATCCAATGTCTTTATAAGCCGCGAGAAGCTGGAGATAAAAAATACCATTGAATACTTTATTTTGTCTGAGCTTACTCTTTACGGGGGTATGTTTGGAAAGGAGATAGATGAGTTCAAAAAGATACTGGAGGAAACTATCGGGGAATATTTCGAGTTATTCGAACGTTTAACCTTGGGAGATAAGAAGGCGCTCAAAGATAGGGATATCCCCGGTCTTATCAATGAACTTCTATACCAAAGTTTCTCCACGCTGGATAACGATAACAAGCAAGATGCGTTATTGTGGGGTGTGGATACTTATCAGAAGACGTATTATTCGCTGTTACGTTGCGTTGAGATCGGGTGGCCGGCGTTATTCATTTTATCGGATCAATCGCACAAGGCGCTGGATGAGTCTCTGGACAAGGTATGGCGAGAAAGCAAAGGAAAATTATACGACGTCAATCTCTCCTATTATAACGAGCGTCCCGATTTGATCGGAGTGAGCCTGCCCGATAAACAGGGCGGTTATGCGTTTAAACCCGGGCTCATTCCGCTTGTGATAGAAGAGGCGCAAGGTAATCCCTGTGTTCCTATGTACCTGGTTTTCCGCAACATCCATGCCGTTATGGACAGTCTGAGGGTTGAGTTATTCCCGTTGCTATGGGAAAAAGCGATTTTTATTGCGGAGCTTCAGAAATACTACGTGCTCCCGGAAAATCTCCACATTATATTCACCATGGAAGAAGAAGGTTTGATAAAAGATGAGGCGTATTTAGACAGGGTCTTACGGCAGAGGGTCGGTAATTTAAGCCGCCAGGATATGTTAAATCTGTTAATGAATCGTTATGGTATCGAAGAGAATGCGGCTGAGTTTTTATCGGAGAATTACGAAATTTTGAGCGGCAAGAAATGGCTTCAAGGGGATATGCTATTTTCTCCCCAGGATTACATAAATATCGGTATATACGCCAGAAACAGAGGCGCGAGTATTGAGGTTTTAAAAGAGGAGCTATACCGGTATTTCATCCTGAGATTCAGGTATGAGAAGGATAGAAACAGCTTCCGGGAGGCGTTTACTCAGCAATTCGGTAAGATAGGCAGCTCTTACGATAAGGTCAAAATAGAGATAACCGCAGACGAAGCGATTGTAGACGGGATCAGGGTAAAGATCTGCCCTGAACTGGTTGAGTTCAAAAGAACGAACCCCGGAAAATCATTTGAGGAAGCGGTACTTGCGCTTTACGGATATTCGCTGCGCAGTGGCGACAAAAAGACCTTCGCGCAATTGGTCAGGCAGCGTGTCCTGAGAGAGAGTTCAACGAGCAGGTTTTTCATCAACCAGGGAGCCAGCGGTGAAGGTAAAACCCGTTCTCTGGAAGTTTTTCGCGGGATATTAATGATAAATAATTTAAGCTATACCGTTCATAAACATACTACCCGAGAAGAATACAGAGGAGGGATCTTCCCGAGCCGGAACGGCGTTCTTAAGGTTAAAAACAGCACTCCGTTTACAGAAGCGGTAGCAGGAGGAGGTTTCCTGACAAATTGGAGCGAGGCCAATACTTCATACAGGGCCGCATTGCCGACATGGTTGTCGCCTTTGGCTCTGGGACAAACAAGCTGGCTGCATACGGATATACCCGGGACAATGGAGGAAATGCACTACCCGATCAGCGAATATAATACCTATGCCCTGGATATAAACCCGGATGATTTCCGCGCCAGGTACAAAATCCCCGCGCAGATACGCAGATTCTCGATCCCGATCTGGTCTGGGTACGATTATTCCAGCCAGGATGAGGACTATCTGGAAGAAGTCCGCAAAGAGATACGAAATATGGTCAGAGGTATTTTTGATGCGTTTTTCCCTGAGCTTAGCGCACAAAGGAAAGATGAATACAGCGATACCTTAGCCGTTGTTTATTACAATATCCAGAAGGGATTATTTTCCGGAGCGTTCAAGTCGTTATATCAGGTATTTACGGTAAGGGACATTATCAGGACGGTAGTTTTATTCCGGTATTATCAACAAAAGAAGGGTTTTGAGTTTACCGGGGCTTTTAAACGCGCGGCAACGGTTTGCCTGGGTATGATGTGGCTGGAAGGTGAACCGCGCCGCAAGATTTCAAGGTATCTTACGGAGATGGGGTTATGGAAAGGGGGAATCAGCCTGCAGGAGGCTATGGAGGATGTTTTAGCCGTTAATATCGGGCATATCCTTATCCATTCCAGCGGAGTTGAAGACGCGGAGAGTATGATCAGGAGGCTTTTGCCGCCAGAAGCAAGATATCATTACATAAGCGTAAATAATTCTATAGAGATGGCCAATCTCGTCGGCGGTGGGGACGTGGATTTAGGCGGCAGGCTTGGAGTGTATGAAGGAATGCTGCTTAAACTGATTAAAGAGGCTGAACTGGAACCCGGTATCAAGCATTACCTGATAATGGACAATTTCCAGCAGTCAAACCCCGATACGGCGGTTGGCTTAAACAGGGCTTTGCAGGACGGCCTTATCGAAGTCCCGCCGGAAGTGGCTTCTATATGGGAAGGTAATTCGGAAGAAAGAAGGTTTGTAAAGATCCCCGCTAATTTACGGATAATCGGCGTAAGTTACGCCAACAGCCGCCCGACAGTTAAAGATACCTTGCCGATGAGCGGGGCGGAATTATCCAGGTTTTTTAATCTTTCTTCAGCTCAGGAGTTCAACGGGGAATGGGCGGAAAAGTATATTAAAGATAATTTAGAGACAAAAGTGGAGAAAAAATATTTGCCGGTTATATCGGCTATAGCCGGACAGATATCAGCCGCTTACACGGTAGAATATGACGAAGGCAGGCATCAGCAGATACGTTTAAGCGTAATCGACCTGGATGAATTTATTTTTGAGATAGTCCGCAACAAGGATGTGCTTAGCGAAGAGAAAATAAAAAGGATAGCTTATTATACGCTGGCTATCGGTTTGCGCGATGAAGCCAGAAAGGCATTTACCCCTTCGGGAACGGCCGCCTGCTCCGGTTTAAAACCGGTTAACCTTGCTCCCGTGGAAGAATTGCTGGAGGTCATGGAGAGCGTTGATTCGGCTGTAAGAAACGGCAGGCGCGTCATGGTGTTTGAAGGCCCCGCCGGCTCAGGCAAGACCGATATCAGCGAGGATATCGCGCGTTACTACGGCCTAAGATTTGTAAAAAAGTCCGGTTATAAAGACATAGACGTCTGGGAATTGCTGGGGAAGATAGAGCAGTATGAGCCGGGGAAATTCCGTCTTACCTGCAGCCGCCGGGAAGAGAAGTTTTTATCGGATTTCCTGGATATCCTGGAAAATTCGGGCGTGTTGTGCCTTGACGAAGGCAATATTTCCAGGGCTTCGGTAGACACGGCGAGTTTCTTCAAACAAATAATCAGCGGCCGGCCCATAGACCTGGGATTATATTATAATGGAATAGAGGTCAACCGGCATATTATAAGGCCGCATCCGCGGTTCTACATTTTTATTACGGTCAATCCGCGCTGGAACACCCGGTCGAGGAAGAATTTACCCTTACCGATAGAATGGTTTGCCAAGATTATCTGGGTTACGGATGACTGGAGCAGGGACAGCTATCTTAAGATCATCAAGCATTATTTGAAAGACGATGATCTATTGCCTATAGAGGATAGAGAGCGGCTGATAAAGTTGCATATTTACGCCAAGTATATCGTGGATAAGGAATTTCGCGGCAGTTGCCTTGCCGGCCAGGCCTTGCCCGAAGAAGTCAGGAATTTCCGTTTTAGCGACTTCCGTGAGTTGTATACATACCAGTACGCGGTAAGCCCCAGGGAGTTGATCCGGGTGATAAAGATGATAAATTCCGGTAATAGCCTTTTTGAAGGAGTATTATTGAATTATTTTTTCCAATTCGGCGCGGTAAACGATTTGGCTGCCGTAACGCAGATTATAGACGGTATTTTCCCCGGGTTTAAGGGATTTATAGAAACATGGCGCAGCGATACGAGCATAGAATGGGATAATAAGACGCTTGACATCAATAAAGCGATGATTACCCATAAAGGATTATTTATCCCGGTGCAGTCGCAGATAACCGGCCTTAAAGGATTGTTTTTGAGCTTAAAACAGCCGCGGATGCATACGCTTATTAATTCAGAACAGGGAAGCCTGCCTTTAGAGACAGTCCGGTTTGCCTGCGAATTAACCGGGATGGAATTGAATATTTTCGACGCGCATACATTTGTCAGCGTGCTTGAACTTCTGGCGGAGGAGTGGACCGGGTTCGGGAAATTTGACAAACAAGGTAAGGCAAAAAGTGAAAATCAGAAGGTTTGCGAGGGATTCCTGGGAAAATACCTGGTTAGAGAAGACGAGTGCCCGCAGGAAGCCGAGAACGTTTTACCGAAAACCATACTGTATGCGAATAACCTGGAGGTCGTCGCGGCGGAAGAGCTGGAAGCATTAAATGATTTTCTTAACACGGGCAGGAAAAAAATCGGGGAATATTATTATGTGCTTAGGCCGGACACGCGGTTAGTGATTGATGAATCGGCGGTAAGAAAGAAGGAGCTTTCCGCGCCGTTTTATAACCGTTTCCAGAAGGTCGGGGTATTTGCCCCGGCCAACGGCGAGGTAGCCGCCTGCCTCAATAGGCATTATCCGGGATTAACCGCAGAAGAAACCAGCCTGATCTACGGCAGCGTGAAACTTGCCTGGTATATGGATATGGGGCTTTATGACAGCCGGCTGAATAAGGGCAAAAAGAAGTTTGCCTCACGGTATGGTTTTAGTATCCGTGAGATGTTCTGGCTTGCCGAAATGGTTGTGCTGGAAAAGATGCGTCAGAAAGACAGCGAGGAAATAGATTCGTTCAAAACGGTTTTAAAGAGCGTTTTAAAACTATACGGGAACGGGCTTAACGATATAACCGTGAAAAACGGCGATTCCGACCGGGATGCCTATTTGGCGATATTATTGAGCGAGGTTTTCAACTATGAAGGGTTAAACGATAACGGAGTTATCAAGGGATTGGAAAATGAGCTTAAAGAGATAAAAAGAGAATGGTTTCCGATACGGGTCAAGCTAAAAGACCTGGAAAAAGGCGAAATACTTGATAACGGCATAAGCATAAAGAGGTTGGATGAGAAGGGATACCTGGTGGAGACCCCGGCGAATAAGTACCGTGTCGCGGCCGCGCCTGATATAGACATTGAGCTTAGCCCGGGGGTGCGGGTAAGGATTGAAGGGGAGGAATTTATACTTTATTTAAATTTGATCACGGAAATGGGAGGCCTGGAATTGGCGTTAGACCGGCGTTACGCTTTACCGGAATCTGAAGTCTCCAGAGGCGATTATATCTCGTATCATGGAGTAATCAATGAAATAGCGGCCGCTGTCGCCTGGGCGGCCAGGAGAGTGGAGGATAAATCAGGCAGGGTACGGGAGGTCTTGCCCGTATTTATGGTCGGAGAGACGGGCGCGGCAAAAAGCGCTTTAGTCAGGAACTTTAGCGCAATAACAGGCACGCAGTTGTTTACGCTTCCGTGCTTCACCAGGATGGAGATTGATGCCCTGTTTGGAGGTATAGAATTGTCGCAGGATAAAGGCAAGCAGGAATTAGTTTATGTCTTGAGAGAATTCTTTGCCCATTTAGGGAAGATTAACGGAGAATATTATTATCCGGGAAGCAAACGTTACCACACCGGGCGTAAGATCATCTTTTTGGATGAGGCCAATGTCTCCGCGGAAATCATGTATTGCCTGCGCCCGGCCCTTCGCGGGGAAAGGAAATTTACGGTTTATCTTCAGGGAGCGCAGTTCAATGTCGAGCTTGACCCGGAAGTGATAGTAATGACCGCGGGCAATCCGGGAAGAGGTGAATTTGCCTGGGAAATTATGGAAGAGGGGTTGAAACTGTGGGTTCCTGCATTGCACCGGTATAAGCAGTCACAGCGCATCGAGCGCGGGGATTTGGAAAATATTCTTTTCGGTATGTACCAGAGGAAAATGCATGAGCTTGACCAGGATATAATCGAGGCCGGCCCAAGAACCGCCTGCCGCAGGCCTGAAATAGATACGGCTGCAGCAGCGGTTATAAAGCTGGAAAAAGTAATACCGCTTAAATATAAACAATATTCCCGGACAAGCGTTGTTCCGCCTAAAGGAAAACAGGCGGGTGATAAAGAGAAAAAGCCGCGGCTTAGAAAAGATATCGATTTTAACTACAGCATAGATAAGATAGAGAATGGCCTGCGTTCCTTGGAATCGGTGTTCGGCGTAAAGGAACGCTACCGTTATTTCCTGGATAACATACTGCGGGATTATTTGCTCGCGGTTTCGGAAGGAAAAGCCGAAGCAGCGGCTTACCGGAGAAACGAGAGAGGATCCTTAAGCTGGCGGGTGGTTGAAGCGGCAGAATCAATAGATATAGAGTTGGCCGCCTGCCTTAAAAATATACTGGAATTGTATGGTCAGCCCGTTTTGAGTATGCGCGCGGTAAGAGCGGAGTTGAACAAGCTGCGCGGGGTCATATTAGGCGAATACGAAAAGACCGGAAGATTCCTTTTTGTTTTCGCATTTCTTAAGGAGAAAAAGCTGTTTATGCTGGTCCAGGCGCAGGAGATAACGGATATCATAAAAATTGATAAAGAACAGTTGACTGGACTGGGGCTTCCTATGGAAAAATATGGAAATGTTCCGTTTTTAGGCGCTTATGTAGTAGAACGGCATCCATTTCAGGAAGACATGTCTGCCAGAGGCGTATTTAAAGGGAGAAATTACGCATTGGTTTATTTATCTTCTACGTTAATCGGCTCGAGAGCGGGAAGGAAAGATGACCTTATAGATTACGTCGCGTACCATGAAATCGGGCATATAGTTGATAACATGAGGGTTATAACCGAAGAACGAGCCGCGCATCCGAATATAGAATTATTCGAAATCCTGTTTCCGTTGATCTTTTCGAAGAATAAGCAGGGATATATCAAAGAGCAATTATTACCACTGCTTGATCAGATGGACAGTAAGTCCTATTATTGCCAGGCGGCCAAAGGCATTTTTAACGGTTTCTTGAGATTATTGAAAGAGAAGGACAGCCGTAACTTGGCTCTGAACGGAATTAATGAGATAAGCGACAGTTTTGAACCGGAGAGCATAAGAGCGATATGCCGGCAATTAAGCCTCTTAACGGATAAGCAGATAAAAGATGCGGCGATAATTTTATATAAAGACGCCTGGAAGAAGCAATTTAAAGGCGAATATTATCTTGATACGGCCAAAGCCGGTAAATACAAAATCAAAGCAGGAGCAGGCGGCGATTCCATATCGGAAATAACGGAAGGAATGGCTATTTCTCCTGACGTGGAGTATGAAGCGGGGGATGAGCAGGTGGAAAATAACGTAACGGTTTCTTCAGACCGTGAAGGCTCCGCGGGAGAGGATATCCCGGACGTCGAGTTTGAGGAAACGGGCTCGCCGGAAGGACAAGGCCCCGATGCGCCTGATTTTGGAGCAGGGGTTATTACTAAAGAGTGGCTTGAAAGCTATTGCGCTAAGTTGGGCGGCGTAGCCCGGAGGTTTATCGAGCTATTTTCCGGAGAGCCGGAACCGGAAGAAATTTATGCCAGCTCCGGGAGAAAACTGGTGGTGCGCAGATTATTGACTCTGGCGCGAAAAATATTCAGAAAAACCATTTATGAAGAGTCCTCGGCAGCGCTTACCATGGTGATTATAGTGGACGTAAGCGGAAGCGTGACGGGGAACAATCAGCTGGTGAAATTCTTTACCAATATGGCCAAATATTTTGTCAGCCTGCTGTATCTTTCAGGAAGAAATAATCCCAACGTGCACAGCGCGTTATACGCGATCGGAGAAACGCTTCACAGAGTATACAGCCTGGATGAATGCAGGGATGAAGAGCGGCTCAGGGCTTCCCCTCAGGAGCTGTGGGAGAAAAACGATTACGGCGGGATTAACACTCTTGCGGTCCTTAACGGATTAAGAAAAGTGTTCCTTCAGTCTCCTGCCGGAGCGCCTAAAGTTTATTTCGTGCATACGGACGGGCAGGAGACATCAGGACAGAGCTTTTCAGCGCTCAGAGAAATGGCCGTTGCCCTGGAAGAGGAGTTAGGGGCAGTGGGTGTTTTTGTGGGCGTGGGCACCGATGAGGTCAAAAATTATCACCGCTACATTCTATTAAGCAGTGAACCTAATGATGAAGTGATGATGCGGATAATCATGAAAGTAGGCATGCATCTGGTTGACCACGGGAGTTTACCGCGGGGAAATTTAATAAAAGAGCTGGGAATAGAAGAGGACACGGGAGCCCGCGCAGACGGCGGAAGTAAGTGGAATTTTTCTCCCGAGGAAATCGAGACCATAGAACGGCAAAATCGTCGTGAATATGCTAAAGCAGCGTTTGGGAGTTTGAGCGAAGCTGGCGTAATAACTGCCGATAACTTTGAACAAGTGCGCGCTCTACTTCTTGCCATCACCGAAGGAGCCGGGGAATATGCATCGTCAGCCTACAATGCCCTTGGTGCCTTATCCGGGGCAGGCGCAATAACTGCCGATAACCTTGAACAAGTGAGCGCTCTATTTCGTGCCATCGCAAAAGGAGCAGGGGGTTATAAATGGAACGCCTACAAATCCCTTGGTGGCTTAGCTGAGGCTGGCGCAATAACTACCGGTAACCTTAAACAAGTGAGCGCTCTATTTCTTGCCATCGCCGAAAGAGCATGGTTATATACATCGTCAACCTACCGTATCCTTGATGACTTAGCTAAGGCAGTAAAGGAAAAAGAACTGAATCCGGTTGTATTGGATTTAAAGTTACTTCTTGCCATCGCCGAAAGAGCAGAGATATTTGTAGAGGCAGCCTACGAAGCCCTTGGTCCCTTAGCAAAAAATCTTCAAGAGAAAGACTTTGAAGGATTGTTAAATCCTGATTTGCTCAGCGAAGCGATAACCGGTTATCTTGCGCTTCAGGGTTCAGAAGTCAACGAGTTTATAAACCTTTTGACTGAATTTGTAACCGGGGAAGAAGGCCTCATTAGAGCCAACTTCCAGAAGCGGTTTGAGCAATACGTATACCGGATGGCGTTTTATAAGAAGGTTTCCTCGGAGTTATGGGGAGTTAAATGATAATACATACATCAAAGTAATCAAAGAGCAAGGATTCGATGTTTTGAGTGCGTATGTTCATCGGTTAGCGGCAGCGGTTAGAGGTAAGCCTGAGGAAGCCGGGAGAGAGGCATTGCTTGAAGCTATAAGCGAGATACGTGAAGAAGCCGAACACTCTCCGGCAGTGGCGGCGTTATTTGGTGGCGAGGACTATGACGGCGGCATTGTAGCGGATGCCGGGAAGCGGTTAGCGGGAAATGATTTAAGGGGAGTTACTTTTACGCACGACGAAAACGACGGTGGAACCGGGGAAACGGTTTCGCGTGAGGAATTGAAGGTTGTATTGCGGGAAATCTTACGGAAAATTGATCCTAATGATCATGAATATGCTCGAGCAGCGTTTGGGAGTTTGACCGAAGCGGGCGTAATAACTGCCGGTAACCTTGAACAAGTGCGCGCTCTACTTCTTGTCATCGCCGAAAGAGCCGGAGAAGATGCATGGGCAGCCTACAATGCCCTTGGTGCCATAGCCGAGGCAGTGAAGAAAAAAGAACTGAGTCCGGTAGTATTGGATTTAAATTTACTTCGTGCCATTGCCGAAGGAGCCGGGGAACATGCATGGCGAGCCTACGAGGCTCTTCATGGCTTAGCCATGTCAGTGAAGGAAAAAGAACTAAATCCGGTGGTATTGGATTTAAATTTACTTCTTGCCATCGCCAACAGAGCAGGGGAATCTGCATGGGAATCCTACTTTGCCCTTGGTGCCATAGCTGAGGCAGTGAAGAAAAAAGAATTGAGTCCGGTGGTAATGGATTTAGAGTTACTT
>JBAZGE010000063.1:0-10458 GCA_041653035.1 Candidatus Omnitrophota bacterium | reverse complement strand
TAAATATACCGCCTATGCCCAGTTGAACCCGTATCACGGTTATTTTATACGCGCGCTTCCCGGGGCAAAAGCGACGTTCCCTTTACAGGCCTGCCTTTTTCTGAAAACAGGAGGCCTGGTGCAGAGCGTGCATAATATTATTATCGCCGAGGAGGGTTCGGAACTGCAGGTCATCACCGGCTGTACCACCGAGACCGTGCGCGGCAGCGGCATGCATATAGGGATTTCCGAATTTTATGTCAAGAAAAATGCCAAACTTACCTTTTCCATGATCCATAACTGGCAGGAGGATATCGCGGTGCGTCCCCGGACCGGCACGATCGTAGAAGAGAACGGGGTATTCCTCTCAAATTACATCTGCCTTAAACCGGTTAAGGATATCCAGATGTATCCCAAGGCAACACTTGCCGGTAAGAATTCCCTGGCGCGCTACAATTCCATCCTGTATGCCCACCCGGGTTCGACGCTTGATATCGGTTCCCGCGTGAATTTGACTGCTCAGGGTTCGCGCGCCGAGATAATTGCCCGTGCCATATCCCATAACGGCACTATTATCTCGCGTGGTAACCTGCGTGGGGAAGTGGCTCCTATAAAGGCCCATCTTGAATGCCGGGGTTTGATAATGGGGAACAAAGGGAATATCTACGCTATCCCCGAACTCGAAGGCTGCCAGGAAGGGGTGGATATGTCCCATGAAGCCGCGGTAGGAAAGATCGCCAAGGAAGAGATAGAGTATCTTATGGCCCGCGGGCTTTCCGCCGATGAAGCCCAGGCCGCCATAGTGCGCGGTTTCCTCGATGTTTCCATCATGGGCCTTCCCGATGCCCTGAAACAGGAAGTGGACAAAGCCATAGCATCCTGCGAACAAGAAGTCATGTAACCCCGTACCGGGTACAATCCCAAAGCTGTACCGGGTACAGCCTCAAAGCGGAACCTGTCCCCATCTACCTGAGGAATTGTTTGCTGAGATATGTTTCGGGAATTTCCATCACCGTAAAAAAAAGGGGACGGTTCTATTTTTTAACTCCTGGTCGAGAGCGAAAAAATAGAACCGTCCCCTTTTTTTCTTTTTTTATGTTTTTATGAGCTATGAACCAAGAGCTACGAGCTAAAACTATTGTCCTTATCTTAAGAATTGTTTGCTCAAGTAGTTTTCCGGGATCTCGACGACTGTGGGGCGGCCGTGCGGGCAGGTGAAGGGATCCGCGCATTTGAGCAGTTCTGCGCGGATGAATTCGGCCTGTTCTTTTTGTGTTTCGTCTCCGAACATGATGGACTGGCGGCAGGCGCGGCGTATGAGGGTGTCCATATCGCAGGCAGGGGTGTCTATCCCGGAAAGAAGATTGCGTACTGCGGTTTCCGGTTTAGTGATCAGCCGCGGATAGGCGTGTAAAGCGACGGTTTCTTTATCCAGTGCAGTCGTGGATAGCCCCAGCGTTTCCAGTTTATCCTTCGTTTCTTCCCATGCCAGCATTTCCTGCCGGTTCAATCCCAGCAAAACAGGTGTCAGCAGTTGTTCGATTTCGATCTCCCCTGTCTCGATTTGTTTCTTGAACTTTTCGTAATTCACCCGTTCATGCGCGGCGTGCTGGTCGATAACCAGCAGGGAGCCGGCGCTTTCCATCAAAAGATACTTATTGGAAAGCGTTCCTATGTACCGGCAGTCGGATAGTTTTTCTTTCAAGGCTTTCTGCTGGAAAGGCGCGGGAAGTTGGTTTGAGAAATTGAAGGTTTGATCTTCATGCATGCGGTGCAGGTATGGTTTTTGGACCGGTTCTCTTACCGTGGAAGGCAAAGAAGCCCGTGTTTCCGGGGTGGAATAAAGCCTTTGGATCTGGGGCGCGGAAAAAATGGTTTCTTTTGCCAGTTTAGCCTTGCCGAAAGACATAAGCGTTTCTTCGCACAGGGGCTTCAGCAGGGAGATGAGCGAGGCCTCATTTTTAATCTTTACTTCTCTTTTGGCGGGATGCACGTTGACGTCGACGTCTTCCGGCGGCAAGTGTATGTGCACCATGAAAAAGGGGTTTGTCCCTTCCGGCATGATGAGCCGGTATATCTGGTTGAGGTGAAAGCTTAAGGAGCGGCTTTGTACCGGCCGGTTATTGATGAAAATGAACTGTGTGTTTTTGGAAGGGCGCTGGATGTTTATGTCTCCCAGGAATAGCTGTATGCGCAGCTGGTCATCCGGGTATTCTTTTTTTATTTCCATGATGTTCCCTGGATCCAGGTTCAGCGTTTTAGCTATGCGCTTGAGTTGTTCCTGTCCGGCAGGCAGGTCGAAAACAGGGCTGTCATTATGCGCGAGAAAAAAACGGATACCCGGATAGAGCAGGGCATAGGGAGTGAATATATCGATGATCCGGTTGAGCTCGGTGGTATTGGTTTTCATGAATTTCTTGCGCGCCGGGGTATTGAAGAAAAGTTCATTTACTTCCACTTCGGTGCCGTCGGGAAAATTGACCGGTTTCAGCGACAGTTTTTCTCCTCCTCGCACATGGATCTCCCATCCGTTGTCCTGTTCTTTTGTCTTGCTGCGCAGGGTGATGTCGGAGACGGCGGCGATGCTGTATAAAGCTTCCCCCCGGAAGCCTAAGGAGTTGATTTGATAGAGATCGTCGAGGCGGTTTATCTTGCTGGTAGCGTGCCGCAGGAAAAGTTTTTCCAGGTCTTCCCGGTCGATCCCTGAGCCGCTGTCCCGCAGTTTTATATGTGTTTTGCCGGAATTTTTGACATGGAGTTCGATGAGGCCCGTTCCCGCGTCTATGGAATTCTCCAGGAGTTCTTTGACCGCGGAAGCAGGGCGTTCAATGACTTCTCCGGCGGCGATCTTGCTGATTATTTCAGGCGGTAGGACGTGTACTTTTCCCATTTTTTTCTATTTTCTCCTTCCATTCGTGGAGTTTATTCAAGGCGGAAAGCGGGGGCAGGGAGTCGATATCAAGCCTGTCTAATTCTTCCCCGATCTCTTCAAGTGCCGGGTCAGGGATGTTCCCGAATAATGAAAGCTGGTTTTCTTCCTGTCCCCGGCTGCGGATTTTTTCGTGCAGTTTTCCGCTGAGTTCCAGGCGGGTGAGGATCTGCCGTGAACGCTGGATGACATCCCTGGGGATCCCGGCGATCTTAGCCACGTAAATCCCGTAGCTTTCGTCGGTAGAGCCGGGAATGATCTTATGCAGGAAAACAATTTCCTCGTTCCATTCTTTGACCGCCACATTATAATTTTTCACTCCCGGGTGGTCTTCCGCCAGCACGGTCAGTTCGTGGAAATGAGTGGCAAAAAGCGTTCTTGTTTTTTGTTTTTCCAGATATTCCGCAATGGCCCAGGCAAGGCTTAATCCGTCAAACGTGCTGGTTCCCCGTCCGATCTCATCCAGGATGACTAAACTGCGCGGAGAGAGATTATTGAGTATTCCGGCGGTTTCGCTCATCTCCACCATGAAGGTGCTCTGGCCTTTGAGTATCTCGTCATGCGCCCCGATGCGCGTGAATATTTTATCGACCAGCCCGATGCCGGCTTCTTTGGCGGGGATATAGCTGCCCATTTGCGCCATGATCACTAATATCGCGGTCTGGCGGATATAGGTTGATTTTCCCGACATATTCGGGCCGGTTATGATCATCAGGTGATTCTCTTCGCAGTCAAGCAGGATATCATTGGGGGTAAAGTGTTCGCTGATGACTTTTTCGACTACCGGATGCCGGCCGTCGATTATGGAAATGGCGGTATCTTCGCTGATGCCGGGAGCGGTATACCCGGCGATCAGGCTGAGCGCGCTCAACGAATACAGCGCGTCCAGCCGTGCCACCGCGCCGCTGAAAGCGTGTATCCCGGAGGACTGATCGAGGACCTGCCTTTGGATGTCCGCGAGTATCTCTTGTTCGATGCGGACTATGGTGTCCTGGGCGCTGAACATTTTTTCTTCGAATTCTTTAAGTTCGGGGATAATGAAACGCTCGGCGTTCGTCAGGGTTTGGCGGCGGATATAATCCGGCGGCACCGCGGATAAATTGGACTTGGTAATTTCGATATAATACCCGAATACCGAGGTAAAACCGATCTTCAGGGAATTGATCCCGGTGCGTTTGATCTCTTTCGCCTGGAGGTTTTTGAGCCATTGCCTGCCGTTCTCCTGTATATCGCGCAGGGAATCAAGTTCCTGATGGTAGCCTTTATGAATGATCTTTCCTTCCGGGTTGGAGAGGGGCATATCCGGGTTTATGGCATCAATAAGCAGTTTTCTGGTTTCGGGGATGTCTTCCACGGCAAAGAGGGGGTTTTTTCCGGCCAGCGGCTGTACGGTTTTCTGGATGTCAGGCAGGCGCGTCAGGGCGATGCGCAGGGCGAGCAAGTCTCGCGCCGGCGCGTAACCGCAGCTGATGCGGGAAAGGCTTTTTTCAATATCCGGGATGTTGTGCAGAAGGCGGTGTAATTCCTGCTGTATATTCGGTTCTTCTCTTAAAAGTGTTACCGCGTTTTGCCGTTGAAGTATAGGGTCTTTCGCTTTCAGGGGGCGGTAAAGCCAGTCTTTGAGACAGCGTCTTCCCAAGGGCGAAAGGGTATGGTCTATGGTTTTGAAAAGCTCTTCCAGTTCCAGCCCGTAATAGGCGGCCGGGGATATGAAGACGGATTCGGAATCCAGATACAAGGATATGGCGTCGATATGGCGCATGGGCATGCGGTTCATCTGTTTAAGGTATTCCAGGAGCGCGCCCGCGGCGGCGATTGCGCAGGGCATTTCGTCTATGCCGAATCCTCGCAGGGTCCGGGTATGGAAATGCTCGCACAGCGATTTTCCGGCGATGTCGGCGTTGAAGCTCCAGTCCTCAAAAGGGGTGAGCACGATCTGTTTATTCTTAAGCAGGGGATTCTTGAAGTATTCCCTGGTTTTTTCTTCGTATTGGGCGGGAAAGATGCATTCGAGCACCGGGAGTTTCGAGGCGGTCTCCAGTATTGTATATTTATCCGCGTATTGATTTACCAGTATTTTCCCGGAAGACGCGTCACTGAGGGCAATCCCCGTATATTTGTCGTCAAAGGCCAGGCTGAGCAGGTAGCGGGGGTCCGGGCTATTCTCGTCGATAAAGGTGCCGGAGGTAATAACGCGTATTATATCCCGTTTCACCAGCCCTTTTGCCTGGGCCGGATCCTCAACCTGTTCGCATATGGCGACTTTCAGGCCGGCTTTGATGAGCTTGGCAATATAGGTGTCTTTGGCGTGAAAGGGGATACCGCACATGGGTATCCTGCCTGTTTTTCCCGCGTCGCGCGAGGTCAGCACCACATTCAGTATCGGGGCGGCGGTCCGGGCGTCTTCGAAAAACATCTCATAAAAATCGCCGAGCCGGAAAAAAAGAATGCAGTGCGGGTACTGCTTCTTTATTTCCTGATACTGCCTGAGCATGGGGGTAATAGTTTCCATGATACTGTATTTCGGCCTTCAGTGATCTAATCGGGTGAATAAGAACAAGTCCAGAGGGAGGTGTGCAGAAAATTCCCGAACTAACTTTGATTAAAATTATACCATTGCCTTCCACCGTGAGCAAAGGATTTTTCACTTTTTTCGTTGCAAAAACCCGTTTTTTAAGCTAAAATATAAAAACATTTAGAGATAATTTCGGGCCGCTAGCTCAATTGGTGGAGCAGGACCCTCTTAAGGTCAAGGTTCTTGGTTCGATTCCAAGGCGGCTCAAAAAATTCTGCCTCGGCAAAATTTTTAGAGCAATTGAAAATCGATAATCGGGATTTGAATAAGGAAAATTTTCGATTGCGGTCAGATTTCGATTATCGATTTTCGAAATGATTACAGGTTTCAGATAGCCGCGACTTTAGCCGCGGTGGACTTTAGGCACGCGAATTTAGTTTACCTTTGAAAAAGAACTACGAACTTTTAGAACATACCGCCGATATTTCTATCCGGGTTAAAGGCACAGACCTGAAAGAATTATTCAAGAACGCCGCCGCAGCAGTTTTCGATATCATAGCCGAAAGAAAGACACGTGAAGGAACGAAGGTCCGCCTGGCGGTTTCGCAGGAAGCGGATAATCTTGACGAACTTTTCGTAAACTGGCTGAACGAACTACTCTCCTTATCCGCGGTAAAAGACCTGATTTTCACCGATTTTAAAATAGATTCTCTTGATGAGCATTCCCTGAAGGCCGTTGTTTCCGGCGAGAAAACGAATCATTTCAGGATGAACACCGAGATCAAAGCCGCGACCTATCATGAACTGAAACTGGAAAAGGACGATTCCGGCTGGCAGGCAACCCTGGTACTGGACGTTTAACGAACATATGTCCGACTTACACGAAGTCCCCTTAGAAAAGATCGATAACTACCGCTGGCTCCTGCCGAAGTCCTATAAACCCGGTATGCGCGTCCCGGGAATTATTTATGCCGATGAGAAATTATTGAAGGATATCAGGCATGATAAGGCTTTGGAGCAGGTTGCCAACGTCGCGTTCCTGCCCGGGATTGTAAAGGCCTCATTCGCCATGCCGGACATACACTGGGGATATGGACCGTCAATAGGCGCTGTATTTGCTACAGATCCCGACGCAGAAGGAATTATAACTCCCGCAGGGGTCGGTTTTGATATCAACTGCGGCGTCAGAATGATAAAAACGAGCTTGCGTCTTGAAGACGTGCAGGATAAAATGAAAGATCTGGTAGCGGTATTGTTTTCAACCGTTCCCTCGGGCGTAGGATCAGAGGGGGATATACGGGTCAGCCATAAAGAGGAAAAAGATATCCTGATCAAAGGCGCCAAGTGGGCGGTTGAAAAAGGCTATGGCACCGCCGAAGACTTGGAATGTACCGAAGAATACGGCGCAATACAAGGAGCGGACCCCACAGCGGTTTCCGAACGGGCCTTTGAACGCGGCAAGAAACAATCCGGCACCCTGGGTTCAGGGAACCATTTCATAGAAGTGCAGGTTATCGATCAACTCTATGACCGGGATGTCTGCGACGCCCTGGGATTCGATTTGGGGCAAATCACGGTAATGATCCATTCCGGATCGCGCGGACTCGGTTATCAGATTTGCGATGACTACACTAAAAGTATGCTGCGCTGCCTGGAAAAATACCACATCAATGTTCCCGACCGCCAGCTTGCCTGCGCGCCGGTTAATTCTCCCGAAGGCAAAGCGTACCTCGCGGCCATGAAATGCGCCGCCAATTATGCCTGGGCGAACCGCCAGTGCCTTATGCACTTGACTCGCCGGACATTTGAAAAAGTTTTCGCCATGTCCTGGCAGAAAATGGGGATGAATTTAATCTATGACGTTTGCCATAATATCGCGAAAATAGAGAAACACTCCGTTGACGGGCAGGAGAAGACTTTGTGCGTGCACCGCAAAGGGGCTACCCGGGCATTCGCTCCCGGGCATCCGGCATTGCCGGAGCGCTACAAAAAGACCGGACAGCCGGTGATCATTCCCGGGGATATGGGGCGAAATTCATATGTGCTCGTGGGCACGCAAAAAGCGATGGAAGAGACATTCGGCTCGACGTGTCACGGCGCCGGGCGCGTGAAATCGCGCACCGCCGCTACCCGTTCCATAGACGCGGGACAGCTGTTAAAAGAATTGAACGCTAAAGGCATAACCGTAATGGCCTCCGGCCGGGGAACTTTAGTGGAGGAAGCCCCACAGGCCTATAAAGACGTGAACGACGTGGTTGACGTGGTGCACAACGCGGGGATTTCCAAACGCGTCTGCAGGATGCGCCCGCTCGGCGTTATAAAAGGATAAGGAGAACCTATGTTGGACATAAAATTCATACGCGAGAACACGGAAACCGTGGAAAAAGCACTGCGCAGCCGTAAATCCAGTTTGTCTCTCGAACCGTTATTGGAAGCCGATGATGAGCGCCGGAAGGTTTTGTCCGAGATCGAGGAGTTACGGGCCCAGCGGAATAAAGCTAACGATGAAATAAGCGCTTTGTTAAAAGAAAAAAAAGACGCCCGGGGTACGATCGAATCCATGCGCGGCATCTCCGGCAGGATCGGCATACTCGAAGACGTATGTAAGGGGCATGAGGCGACAGTGAATAATTTCCTGTTGACTATTCCCAATATCCCCCATGAATCCGTTCCCGTGGGAGAACCGAGCAAAGCGCAGATCGTGCGTACCTGGGGAACTCCCCGGCAATTCGATTTTAAGCCGGCCACCCATATCGAGATCGCCCAGCATTTGGATATAATAGATTTCGCCCGCGCAACCAAGATCAGCGGTTCCAACTTTATCCTTTTCAAAGGCATGGGGGCAAAACTTGAACGCGCGCTTATTAACTTCATGCTCGACCTGCATACCGAGAAACACGGTTATACCGAAGTGTTCCCGCCGTTTTTGGTCAACCGCAGGTCAATGACCGGCACCGGGCAGCTGCCCAAAATGGAAGACGACATGTACAAACTCAAGGACGAAGACCTCTTTCTCATTCCCACCGCCGAAGTTCCGGTGACCAATATATACAACGATGAGATCCTGGAAGAGGATTCCCTGCCTACCTGTTTGACCGCCTACAGCGCCTGTTTCAGGAGAGAGGCGGGATCATACGGAAAAGATACCAAAGGGCTGGTGCGCGTGCATCAGTTCGACAAAGTGGAAATGGTGAAATTCGTGAAGCCGGAAACATCCTACGATGAACTGGAAAAATTGGTGAATAACGCCGAAACCGTACTGCAGATGCTCGGCCTCCCGTATCGGGTGCTTATGCTTTCAACCGAGGATATAAGCTTTGCCGCGGCCAAATGCTATGACTTGGAAGCTTATGCATCGGGTATGGACCGTTGGCTGGAAGTATCCAGCTGCAGCAATTTCGAAAATTTCCAGGCGCGCAGGGCCAACATCCGCTTCAGGAGAAAAGAAAACAAGAAATTGGAATTCGTACATACCTTGAACGGCTCCGGGGTCGCCATGGCCCGTACCGTCATCGCTCTGCTGGAAAATTACCAGCAGAAGGACGGCACGGTTATGCTCCCCGAGTGTTTGAGGCCATACTTCAATGGAAAAGAGAGAATTTCCTAGGAAAGAGTTTTTCAGAGATTTACCGGAAAAAGACTTCGGCGGCAAAGGTGGTGGAGGCGGAGAAGGGGGCGGCGCTTTCGGCCAGAAAGTCTCGCATTTTTCAGGCCGGATCTTCAGCATCGTCAAGTTTTTCTTCGGGGTATGCCTTCTGGCGTTCGTATATTCCTTTACCCGGGCGTTCTTGCGGGAACTGGCACTGATCAACAGCTCCCTGCAGAGCGATTTCTGGGCCGGAATTATCAGCTTCCTGGTGTTTTATCATTTTATCTGGGAGCCGGTAATCATTTACCGCCGGGGGCAGAAAATACTGGAATGGGTTTTCAAATTCTTCGCGCCCCTGGTCAAGACCGCGCCCTACGTATTGCCCATTTACACCATGGTAATATGTGTTTTGTACGGCATCCTGTCTTTTTTCGTCAAAAGTGAAGACCTGGTACATTATTTTATCTTTTCATTCAGCTTTTCACTGGTGTTCCACATCATATTTACCGCCAAGACTCTGCGTTCAAAGCAGGATTTCATAAAAGCCAATTACCTTTTCGGTATCGCTTTTATCTACATCTTGAATATACTCCTGGCGGCGTTTTCGTTGAACCTTATATTTGAGAGATTCTCTTTCATAAACTTTTTCAACGGCTCCTACAGCTACGCCCGGGACATATACGCCGCGATCTTTAAACAAGTCTTTTTGCCCGGTTCATAGCCGATTGTTTTAAGATTTACAAAAATTTGGTGGGATGGCTGAGCGGCTGAAAGCGGCAGTCTTGAAAACTGCTGTAGGGGGTAACCCTTACCGTGAGTTCAAATCTCACTCCCACCGCATGACGTACCAATTCGAACCCTTGTACTGCTCATCCAAGAGTGCAAGGGTTTGAACTTTTGTATGGGCTACATAATACGGCTTGAATTTTAACCCGTCAGAAAAAAGGTGACTGTCACGGTTTTCGTGACTGTCACCTTTTTTCACTCCCAGTCCATACAAATCCTCCTCCGCCGACATTACCGGCTCCATCATAATCGGCGCAAGCAACTCCTTCAGCGCCAGCGCAGAAAGGGAGGCATCCAGATTAAGCGTCTCCCGCAACTTCTCCAGCCTGTGATTGACCCACTCCTTCGGCGGAACCTTGAACGAATTCCCCTGTTGAAACTCCAACCCCTCAATCTCCCGCTGTAACCCCTCATTGCGATTTTCCGCATCAGTAAGCGCCTCAGAAACCGACTTTGAAAAATTCCCCATTTTAACAAAATTAATGTAATTCCGTATCTCCTGTCGGATCTTCTCTATCTGCGCCTTCTTTTTCTCAAGCTGTTCAGGAACCTCATTAAGCCCTTCCGCGGCGATCTTCTCGACATTATTATAGATATATTCAAGGTTTTCCACGGTTAAAATGTTCTCCCATAGATAAGTAATGATTCTTTCCTCGACCT
>JBAZGE010000062.1:0-10678 GCA_041653035.1 Candidatus Omnitrophota bacterium | reverse complement strand
CAAATCTCTTGAGGATGACCATGAATATCTCCTTGAAGGCGGAGTATTTACCCGGGATGTCATCGATGTATGGCTTGAATATAAATACAAGAGGGAGATCGACGCGGTAAGGATGCGCCCGACTCCGTACGAGTTCTACCTGTATTTTGATATTTAGCAAGGCGTCCCGTCGCAATCAGTATGCGTTTGGTGCTTCTTTAAAATAAGACTGATGCGGCTCGCTGGCGCGGCTACGGGGGTGGCCGCGCCAGTAATAAAAACACGAGCCGGATTTTTTTTATAAATCATTGCGTAATAGTTAGGCATAAACAGCAAAAAAACATGGAACGTCCTACAGAAAAAGATATCAGCGGATGCGCGATAAGCGGCATCATGGACCAGAGCGGAAAACGGTTCTCGGGGGAGGAGATCATTACTTCCATTGCCTCTATGCACGAACGTTCGAACGGATTGGGCGGAGGCTTTGCCGCGTACGGCATATACCCGGAATTCAAAAAATACCGGTGTTTTCACATGATGTTCGAGAATAAGGCCGCCATGGCGCAGGCGGAGGATTACTTGCGGGAACAGTATAAGATCGTCAAGGGCGAGATCATCCCTACCCGGGAGAGTACGGCTATTAAACACCGCCCTTTGCTCTGGCGGTATTTCCTGGAGCCGCAGGAGGAAAAACGCAGGCTTTATTACGATCTCACCGAAGAGGATTTCGTGGTGAAAACGGTCATGGAGATCAATACCGGTATCAAAGACGCTTTTGTCGCTTCCAGCGGAAAAAATATGGGGGTGTTCAAAGGGGTGGGATATCCGGAGGATATCGGCAGATTCTATAAGTTGGAGGAATATGAAGCTTATCTTTGGACTTCGCACGGGCGTTTTCCTACCAATACCGCGGGCTGGTGGGGCGGGGCGCATCCCTTCAGCCTTCTTGATTGGACGGTGGTGCATAACGGAGAGATCTCTTCATACGGTATTAATAAACGCTATCTGCAGAATTACGGATATGAATGTTCGTTTTTCACGGATACGGAAGTGATCACCTATTTATTCGATCTTTTAGTGAGGAAACACGGGCTTTGTTTTGAGACTGCCGCTGACATATTTGCAGCGCCTTTCTGGGAAGAGATTGAACGCCTGCCTCAGGCGCAGAAAGAATTGCTCACCAGTTTACGGGTAACCTATGCCAGCGCTTTGATAAACGGGCCGTTCAGCGTTATTGCCGCCAACGCGAAATATATGGTGGGATTGAATGACAGGATCAAATTGCGGCCTTTGGTGGCCGCAGTCCTGGGGACGAAACTGTATGTCGCTTCGGAAGAATCGGCAATACGCGAAGTGTGCGCTCACCCCGACAGGTTATGGATGCCGCGGGCAGGTGAGCCAATCATAGGGAAGCTGGGGAATTAGTTCGCGTGTTCATGTGTTCTTGTGTTCGTGTGTTCTTGTGTTCGTGTGGGAGGAAAGAAAATAAGCCGCGAATACGCGAACACGCGAACACGCAAACACACGAACACACGAACACGCAAACACGCAAACACACGAACACGAGAACTAACATATGGCAAAACGACCGGTACCCACAGAGTTTATAGTCGAACGGGATGCTGAAAAGTGCATTTCCTGCCAGGCATGCGTGCGTATGTGCGCGAATGACGTGCATACCTTTGACCCGGATACCAAAACCGTGGCTTCCGAGCACGGCAAGTGCGTGGGTTGTCATTTCTGCGAGACGATATGCCCGACCGGAGCTTTAGTGATACGGCGAAGCCCGTCGGAGTTTAAGGCTAACGCCAACTGGACGGCGGAGGTGATCAAGAATATCACCAAGCAGGCGGCCACCGGGGGTGTATTGCTGACCGGGATGGGGTGCGATAAACCGTATCCGATATACTGGGATCATATTTTGCTCAATGCTTCACAGGTTACTAATCCGTCCATAGATCCTTTGCGGGAGCCTATGGAACTGCGCACGTATATAGGAAGGAAACCGGACAAGCTGGAATTCTCCGGCACCGGCAGAAACCTGAAGGTAAAGACTCCGTTGAGGCCGCAGTTGAAACTGGAGGTTCCCATACTGTTTAGCGCCATGAGTTACGGCTCGATCAGTCTGAATGCCTGCAGGTCTTTAGCCAAAGCGTCCGCGGAAAGCGGGACGTTCTATAATACCGGAGAAGGCGGTTTGCATAAGGATCTGTATAAGTACGGGGGAAATACTATCGTACAGGTGGCTTCCGGAAGGTTCGGCGTGCACAAAGAATACCTGGAAGCGGCGGCGGCTATCGAGATAAAGATCGGGCAGGGCGCCAAACCGGGTATCGGGGGGCATCTGCCGGGTGAAAAAGTTTCCGAAGAGATAAGTTTGACCCGCATGATCCCCGCGGGCAGCGATGCGTTATCCCCGGCGCCGCATCACGATATTTATTCGATCGAGGATTTGAAACAGCTTATTTACGCTTTGAAAGAAGCGGTCCGTTATAAAAAGCCGGTGGGCGTCAAGATCGCGGCCGTTCATAATGTGGCGCCTATTGCTTCGGGGATAGTGCGCGCGGGAGCGGATTATGTTGCCATTGACGGTTTGCGCGGAGGTACCGGGGCGACTCCCACGGTTATCCGCGATAATGTGGGAATTCCCATCGAACTGGCTATCGCGGTAGTGGACAGCCGCCTGCGCCAGGAAGGGATACGCAACCAGGCTTCTTTGATTGCCGCGGGAGGGTTCAGGAGCAGCGCGGATGTGATCAAGGCTATTGCCTTGGGAGCGGATGCAGTATATATCGGAACCGCGGCTTTAGTGTCTATGGGATGCAACCTTTGTCAGCGGTGTTATTCGGGGAAATGCAACTGGGGGATCGCCACTCAGGATCCGTACCTTACGAAAAGACTGAATCCTGAGATCGGCGCCCGGAGATTGGAAAATCTGCTTCATGCCTGGAGCGTGGAGATCAAAGAGATGCTCGGGGGGATGGGTATTAATGCCCTGGAAAGCCTGCGCGGCAACCGTGAACAGCTCAGGGGCGTGGGGTTGTCGGATACGGATCTGCGGTTGTTGGGGATAAAAGCGGCAGGCGAGGCGTGGTAGGGTAGTGTAAAGTTTATAAGTGTAAAGTGTGTAAGTAGCGAAGTGTGTAAGTAAAACCGGGGAAAAAATGAAAGAGAAAGAAAATAAAAATATAGAAAAGAAAAAGGGGCCGGGACGGATACTTATCCGTGAAGAGTATTGCATGGGATGCAGGTTATGCGAGGTGAATTGCCTTGTTCAGCATTCCAAGACCAAAAATATCATCAAGGCGTATAAGACGGAATTCCCGCGTCCCAAGCCGGGAGTGATCGTGGAAGAGAACGGATACGTTTCGTTCGCCCTGCAGTGCCGCCATTGTGATGACGCGCCTTGTCTTGAGGCATGCTTGACATCCGCCATGCACCGGGACAAAGATACTCAAGCGGTGATCTGTGATGCCGATAAGTGCGTAGGCTGCTGGATGTGCATCATGGTTTGCCCGTACGGGGCGATCGCCAGGAATACGGAAGGCAAGAAGGTTGCTTCCAAGTGCGATCTGTGCAAAGGTGAAAACGTGCCGGTGTGCGTTAAAAATTGTCCGAATGAGGCGATTATTTATGAAAAATAAACAGAAAAAATATGTGATCGTGGGAAATTCAACCGCGGGAGTTGCCGCCATAGAGGCGATACGCAGTATTGACCGGGCCGGCGTGATCACCGTGGTATCCGACGAGCCGTACCTGAATTATTCACGGCCGCTTATTTCTTATTTCCTGGCCGGCAAGGTGAGTAAAGATAAGCTTTCATTCCGCGGAAAAGATTTTTATGAAAGTAATGAAATCCGGCTTATTTTGGATACCAAGGCGGTTCGGATCGATACCGAAAAAAAAGAGCTGGTATGTTCCGGTAATAAAAAAGTGCCGTTCGATAAATTGCTTTTAGCCGCCGGAGGCGTTCCGATTATTCCTCCTTTGAACGGGCGCGATCTGGCCGGGGTGTTTACCTTTACGAAGTTATCCGATGCCGAAGCGATCGAAAAATATGTCAGGTCCCACAGTGTTAAGAAAGCGGTTGTCATAGGCGGAGGGCTTATCGGTTTGAAGGCGACCGAGGCGTTGGTCGCTTTGCATATGAGCGTGACTATCGTGGAATTGGCCGACCGGGTATTATCGGCGGCATTTGATAAGACCGCATCCTCGATCATTGAGCATGCGCTGGAGAAGGTCAATTGCCGGGTTTCCGTTAACAATACGGTTGAGGAAATAGAAGGCCGGGCGGGAGAAGTTAAAGGGGTTATTTTTAAAAATAAGGAGAAGGTGCCTGCCGATCTGGTGATTATTGCCATAGGCGTGCGTCCGAGTATCTCGCTGGCACAGGGTACTCGGATTAAGATAAATAAAGGATTTCTTGTCGATGATCATATGCGGACATCAGTGCGGGATATATACGCCGCCGGAGACTGCTGTGAAGCCTGGGATGCTTTGCTGGGTATTAATCGCACGCTGGCTATTTGGCCGCTTGCCGTAAAACAGGGGTTGGCCGCCGGATATGCCATGGTTGGGAGCGATAAGAAGTATGCGGGAGGATTTGCCATGAATTCCGTGGAATTGTGCGGGATTCCCACTGTATCGGTAGGGGTGACCAATCCGGAGGGGACCGGATACGAGGTCCTGGAATCTTACGATAAAGAAAAACCATTATACCGGAAGATCATTCTTCAAAATAACCGTATCATGGGCGCCATTTTTGTGGGGGATATCGACCGGGCAGGGATTTATACCGGGTTGATACGCGATACGGTGGATACCGCGTCTTTTAAGGAGCATCTGCTTAAGGATGATTTTGGACTAATACGTTTCCCCAAAGAATACCGTAAATATCTGATAGATAAAGAGACAGTTGCTATATGAAAACAAATAACGGAGCAATACATCTGGACGCAAAAGGCATGCATTACCGGGAATTGAATGAACGTATACATCAGGCAGTTTCCCGGGGTACGCATGAGATCATTCTTGATCACGCCAATGGCCAGCGTTATATCGGCGACGCCCTGCGGGGCGATGTCAGGATCATTGTTAACGGGGTACTGGGGAATGACTCCGCGGCTTTTATGGACGGCCCGACTATCATCGTTCATGCCAACGCGCAGGACGGGATCGGCAATACCATGAATTCCGGGAAGGTCATTGTGCACGGCAGTGCCGGGGACATTACCGGCTACGCCATGCGCGGCGGAAGGATATATATCAGGGGCGATGCCGGTTACCGCGTGGGCATCCACATGAAGTCGTATAAGGAGTCCTATCCGGTTATCGTGATCGGGGGATGCGCGGGAGATTTTCTGGGTGAGTATATGGCCGGCGGGCTCATGGTGGTGCTGGGATTGGATAAGAAAAAAGAGGATTCTCTGGTGGGGAATTATTGCGCCACCGGCATGCACGGGGGGGCGATCTATCTCCGGGGAGAGGTGGAAGCTTACCGTTTGAGCACGGAAATACAGCAAAGCGAGGCAGGGGCACCGGACCGTGAAATACTGCAGAAATATCTGCGTGAATACTGTCGTGATTTTTCTCTGGATCTCAAGGAGGTCATGGGAGGGCGTTTCATAAAACTGGCGCCTTCTTCACACCGGCCTTATGGAAAGCTCTATGCGTATTAGCAGGGAGGAAGAAGAGATACCGGTTACCAGAATGACGATTATTTTACTTATAAAAAAGTAGAGATTTATACGATCAAGCACAAAGTTTGTGCTTGGATATAAGAACAGAGGCGTTCTTGATCCCGTTGAGGCGGAGGAAGGACGCCTTTTTTGTTGAGTATGAAGAATAAGAATAAGGAAAAGACAGCGCTTGAAGAGGTTTTGGCCGAAGTCCAGAATCAGATGCGCCGCAATAACGCCGCAGCGCTCAAGGCGGTGATGAGAAGGTTGGTTAAAAAGGAAACGCGAAAACCGGCATAGGATATTTTTTTGCCCGGCTATGCTTAAATATTAAGCAAAATGAAAAAAATACAGGCCGTTTCATATGAAGAACATATCAAAGCTTTATCCAAGATAAGCAAGGCAGTTGCTTCGGAATTGTACCTGGAAGATATCTTGCGTCTTATCGTGGTTGTGACTGCCCAGACCATGGGCTCAAATATCTGTTCTCTCATGCTTATAGACGAAAAGACCCAGGCCCTGGTTATCAGGGCGACACAGAGCGTTAGCGAGATTTATAACAAGAAGCCGCCGCTTAAGCTGGGGGAGGGGGTTGCCGGAAAGGTGGCTAAGGAAAATAAACCGGCGAGCATTAAAGATGTGACGAAAGAAAAGGAATATAAATACCAGGAAGTCGCCAAAAAAGAAGGGCTTTGTTCCCTTTTAAGCGTGCCTCTGGCGGTGAAAGGCAAGGTGATCGGCGTGCTGAACTGTTATACCGCCGAACCCCATGATTTTACGGAGACCGAGACGGAGATCCTGCTGTCGATTTCCAACCAGGCGGCAGTGGCTATCGAGAATACGGAACTTATGGTAAAGAGCCGGGTTATTCAGGAGGAATTGGAGGAACGTAAAAAAGTCGAACGAGCCAAAGGTATTTTGATGAAGGACGGCGGGCTTTCCGAGGAAGAGGCGTATTTGAGATTGCGCAAGTACAGCATGGATAACCGCAAGTCGATGCGGGAAGTCGCGGAGGCGGTGATCCTGACCGCGGATATGAACAAGAAAGGGAAAGGGGCTTGATCGGGATGGGCGAAGATCATCGGTATCCACAGCATGATTTTGACGGGGAGAAAGGTGAAGATAAGATACTCTTTCTGTCTCGCGTGATCAAGGAAACTCAAAATCATTATTCCCGCGAGAAGAAGGGTGCGTTGTATAAGTTTCTTTTCGAAGTTATAGAAAGATCCATCATTGAAGATGCCTTGCTTCAGGCTGAAGGGAATCAATTGATGGCGGCCCGGATACTGGGGTTGAATAGGAATACTATCCATTCAAAAATAATAAAGTTGAAGATTAATCCCGAAGATTTCAAGGATTATAGGAAATCCAAATAAGAAAGGAGGGCAATGCGGCGGAGTTGTTGGACGAGGCGCAGGGTAACAGAACGATAAAACAGGAATAGAAAAAGGAGGAAATTTAAAAATGAATCTACGAAGGCCGAACGCAAATGATGCGACAGGGACGTTTAACCGTTCAAAAAGTATAGCCCCCGGTTCAGGTATTTGTTCACGTTGTATTGACGGATGCAGAGGTAATTGCGAGGTTTTTAAATCTTCATTCAGGGGACGGGAACTTATTTATCCCGGCCCGTTCGGAGAGATTACCGCCGGAGCGGATAAAGATTATCCGGTGGATTATTCGCATTTGAATATTCAGGGGTACGCGCAGGGGGCGAAAGGCCTGCCGAAAGGGATCGAAGGGAACCCTGATACCGCCACGTTCCCGCAGGTCAATACCGAAACGGAATACGGCTGGGAGAAAAAAGTCAAGATGCGCCTTCCCATTTTTACCGGGGCTCTTGGTTCTACGGAGATCGCCCGTAAGAATTGGGAACATTTCGCCGTAGGCGCGGCAATCTCCGGGGTGACTTTGGTTTGCGGAGAGAATGTGTGCGGGATAGACCCGGGGCTTGAGCTGGACAATAAAGGCAAGATCAAGCTTTCCCCGGAGATGGACCGCCGCATCGAAGTTTACAAAAGGTACCATGAGGGCTACGGTGAGATACTGGTGCAGATGAATGTCGAAGACACGCGTCTGGGCGTGGCGGAATATGTACAGAAGAAGCACGGCCTGGAAACTATAGAGTTGAAATGGGGGCAGGGGGCAAAATGCATCGGCGGCGAGATCAAAGTAAAAAGCCTTGACCGGGCGCTGCAGCTGCAGAAAAGAGGGTATATCGTTACTCCTGATCCGTCGGCGCAGGCGAACCAGATGGCTTTTAAAGACGGAGCCTTGAAAGAGTTCGAACGGCATTCTCGCCTGGGTTTTGTTTCTGAAGAAGGTTTCCTGGCGGAGGTAAAACGCCTGCGCGGCCTTGGTTTCAAACGTGTTACCCTCAAGACCGGCGCTTACTCCATGGTCGAACTGGCCCTGGCGATCAAGTTGTCTTCGCTGGCGGAGATCGATCTTTTGACCATTGACGGGGCAGGCGGCGGCACAGGGATGAGTCCCTGGGGGATGATGACTGAATGGGGAATTCCCACGTTCTACCTTCAGGCGCTGGCGTATGAATTCTGCGAGAAATTGTCCCGAAAAGGCATGTCTATCCCGGATATAGCGATTGCCGGCGGTTTTTCCGATGAAAGCCATGTGTTCAAGGTTCTTGCCATGGGCGCGCCGTACGTTAAGGCGGTGTGCATGGGCAGGGCCCTGATGATCCCGGGAATGGTCGGGAAGAATATCGGGCAATGGCTTAAGGAAGATAAACTTCCTCCGACGGTATCGGAATTCGGCAAAACTGAAAAAGAGATATTCGTCTATTACGAAGAATTGGCCGAGAAATACGGCAAAGAGATCAAGAATATACCGTTGGGCGCTATCGGGATATACTCGTTTTCCCAGAAGATCAAAGTGGGATTGCAGCAGCTTATGGCCGGCAGCCGGAATTTTAACCTGAACGCTATTTCCCGCAAGGATATCATGTCTTTGACCGAGGACGCGGCCCGGATATCGGGAATTCCGTCTGTGATGGATGCCTACCGTAAAGAAGCGGAAGCGGTACTGAACGGTAAAGAAACGCACCATACCGGCAGGAAAACGGCGCTCGCTCATAAATAAAAAGGAGACGTTTATGGAAAAGAAAGGGTTATGTACCAACTGCCGCAGTAATTCCGATTGTATTTTCCCCGGTTCGGCTCCGGTCGTGGAATGTGAGGAGCACAGCATCGGGACGGCGTCGGCGAAGCAGGCGCCTGAAAAGGCGAAAGCAGCACATAAAAAATAAGCAAGAGCAGGCCTCACGGTGACTGTTACGTTTTTCGTGACGGTCACCGTGGGGTATGGGAAGCGGCGTGACCGCAGGGAAAAACGATGAAAGGTGAAATTCGATTAGTCATCTAAAATAAAGGGATTGGTCAATAGATTGTTACCCCCCTGATCCAAAAAAGAAGTATAAGAATTAAGCAGTGCATCGAGATCAACGGCAGTTGTCATCAATAGCCGTTTATCTAAATCAGGTTTTTTCTCTTGAGCTAATTGCCAAGGCGTCTTATTTTCTTTGTAAGTATTGGGGCGTTCAAGGTTAAAAAAAAGTTGATAAGTATTAGCTTTGTTTAAGAAGTCTGCTCTGTCAGTAAATGATTCTAACTCATAAAATTCTGTTTCCATGAGTCCGTGGATGGTTTCAACGTCGGCTTGCATTCTGTGCGCTCCGGGGAATATGGTGGTATGCATTTGTCCTGGGAGCGATTCCACTGTTTTTGTATAAGCTGAAGGTTCTTTGGCATTCCAAGAGCCGCAGAATTCAGAACCGTTGTCCGTCTGGCAGTATGCTATATCCTCAGGTAATGCCTTGTATTTGGCCATCTGATGATTGATGAACGCCGCAAAAAGCGTTGCATGTATGAGGGATCGTCCGTTGGCGAATCCCAGGAAGAGTATCCCGCAGCTTACTTCTCTACGGGTATACTGAACAGAAGGGAGGTTAAGCCGCTTCATCTGAGGCCAGTATTCGGGGATATCAAAAAGGTCTTTGGTATCCTCGCAGGACTGCTGGAATAAATAAAACTGTTTTTTAACTTCACGCAAGTTTTGTTTAGTGATGTATTTCTTTTTTCTTCGCCCCCGAGCGACGCCGGCTTCTTTCCAGATTTTGCGGATAGTTTTTGGTGCTTGTTTAATATTTTCAAGGGTTTTAACCTGTACTGCTCCCAGGCGGTGGTACTTATTTTTAAGGCCAACGATATGATCTTTGATAGTTTGAGGGGTGGCGCGTGGAGAGTGATGTGGCCTATGGGATAAATCAGACAGCCCGGCATAGCCCAATTCTTTGAATCTTGTAAGCCATTTGCGCACTATTGGAGGGCTTGTATCAAATAGCCTGGCAGTCGGCTTAACGCCGTGGGATAGCGCGTATTGAACCATTTGATACCGGTGTGCTCGTTTGTCTTTACAATTACGCATAATCTGATAATATGAAAGAGGGCACATAGTAGGGTTCTCCTTTCGTCGGGAAAATACTCTACAGTATTATGTGCCTCTTTTTATTAGATTCCTACTGAATAATATTTGAGGTATCTCGGGTCTTCATAAGACTCCTGTTCTTTGAACCATGTTTTTAGATTCCGTAATCTCCATAAGGAAGAGTTCTGGATATTAAAAATATTTGAAGGCTCGAATGAGCCCATACATTTATCTTTGTCTGGTTTAAGGTCATCGTTCTTAGGGGTTGCTGGGTGCTTCTTTTTAGGGGACTTTTGCAGAAAAGGTGTTTTTGGTTTAGATGAGGATAGTTTAGGCCTCAATCTAAATTCATTCAAAGCCGCCTTTAATTTCTCAAAAATCTCTCTACGTATACAAAGGATCTTCGTTAACTTCTCCTCATAAGAGAGGGGGTAACGATCTATGGTATCATTTCCAAATGGAAATATTTTTTGTCTTGCGGAAAAAGAAGTAAATGGTATACTAAGAAAGCCTGCGGTTGAGGAGTTTTTCTAAGACCTAGGGGATGGAGTGGATAAAAAAGCTATCCTTGAAGCAGG
>JBAZGE010000061.1:0-10973 GCA_041653035.1 Candidatus Omnitrophota bacterium | reverse complement strand
AATTCTGAATGATTCTCTGTAAGCCGTATGATCGAAAAGGTCACGTACGGTTTGAAAGGGAGAGGCAGGAAACCGGAGTTGCGAAAGCAAGCACCGGCGCCTGAATTTTACCAATGTTATCTAAAGATAATATTCTCATAGGGCAAATGCTTGTCGATGCGGGAGTGGTTTCTGCGGCTCAGTTGGATGCCGGTTTGAAAGAACAGGAAAAAAGCGGCGGTTTTATCTGCGCCACGCTGGTGAAAATGGGCTTCGCGCAGGAAGAAAAGGTTTTTGCCGTTCTTTCCCGCCAGCTTGCTATCCCGTATATCCGGCTCAAAGATAAGGATATCGATCCGGCGCTTATACAGAAAGTCCCCGCTAAATTCGCCAGTCATTATAAGATCATGCCCGTAGAATCCCGGGATGACAGCCTGATCGTGGCGATGTCCGATCCGTTAGACGTGCGCACGCTTGACGATCTCAGCCTGTTTTTGGAGGTCGAGGCTAAAAGCGTCCTGGCCAGCGAGGATGAGATCAAAGAGGCCATTCGTAAATATTACGGCGTAGGGGCTGAGACGCTGGACAGGATCATCTCCGATAAGTCGTACCAGCGCGCGGCCGGTGAAGAAGCGGAGAATATCCAGGATCTGGAGACCCTGGCTCAGGATGCCTCCATAGTAAAATTAGTGAACCAGGTTATGTCGGAGGCGATCAAAGACCGGGCTACCGATATACATCTCGAGCCTTTTCAGGATGAACTGCGTACCCGGTTCAGGATAGACGGCGTGCTGTACACGGTGAATATGCCGGAAACCATAAAATATTTCCATCCTGCGATCGTCTCGCGTATCAAAATCATGGCGCATCTGAATATCGCCGAACGGCGCTTGCCGCAGGACGGCAGGATAAAGATCAAGATGGGTCCTGATGAACTGGACCTGCGGGTTTCCATCCTTCCGAACGCCTTTGGTGAAGCCGTGCATATCCGTATCCTGAATTCCCGTTCTTTCTTTGAACTGGAAAAGCTGGGTATGCAGGCTGATGATATGAAGATCATCGAAGAAGCGATCAAAAAACCGCACGGTATTATTTTTGTTACCGGGCCTACGGGATCGGGTAAATCTACTACTTTATACGCTTCTCTCGGGCGTATCAATTCACAGGAAGTAAAGATTATTACCGTGGAAGACCCCATTGAATATCAGATGAGAGGTGTCAACCAGATGCAGGTGAATCCAAAGATCGGTTTTACTTTTGCTTCCGGACTTCGGCATATTTTGAGGCATGATCCCGATATCATCATGGTGGGGGAGGTGCGGGATTTTGAGACCGCGGAGATCGCTATTCGAGCTTCTCTGACCGGGCATTTGGTTTTTTCCACACTCCATACCAACGACGCCGCCGGAGCGGTGACCCGGCTTTTGGATATGGGTATTGAATCTTTTTTGGTTTCTTCTTCCCTGGAATGCCTGATCGCCCAACGGCTGGTCCGGCTTATCTGCGCGCAATGCAGGAAACCGGTTTCCGAGGATACGAAAAAGATCATCATGGAACAGATGCAGGGCATGCCGGCAGATGTTCAGCAAACTCGGTTTTTTGAGGGAAAGGGATGCGAGGCATGCAGGTTTACCGGTTATTCCGGCCGGACGGGCATATACGAGATTTTACGGGTGACCGAGTCCGTCAGAAAACTTGTTCTTGAGCGGGCGTCCAGCCAGCAGATAAAACAGAGGGCGGTCGCTGAAGGAATGCGCACTTTGCGCACCGACGGCCTGCAAAAGGTACTGCAGGGGATCACTACGATAACCGAGGTTATGCGCGTCACTCAATTGGAAGCGCCTGTTTAGTTCGTAAGTTCCTTGTTGAATGTTTTCGTTTGATTTATAGGTATAGTAATGGACTTATGAGCGAATATCATGCCCAGATATATTTATAGAGCTAAATCTCAGCCGAATAAAACTGTTCAATCTGCAATAGAAGCGGAATCCGTCCAGGATGCCGTAGACAAAATCACGGCCATGGGATATTTTCCGCTTGAGATAGAGTACGAGAAAGCGCATTTGCGGAGGGAGAAAGGTTTTTTTTTCGCGGTGCCCAAGAAGGATATCGTGCATATTACCTACCAGCTGGCGCGGCTTTCCGAATCGGGCGTGAACCTGTTAAGCAGCCTGAATATCATAGCCGGCCAAACCGGGAACAAGTACCTCAAGGCGGTCATTGAAGATATCAAGAACCGGATCAAAGAAGGCAAATCTTTATCCGAAAGCCTGGCATACCATCAGGATGAATTTCCCGGGGTTTACGCGGCGATGATCCGGGCCGGGGAGACCAGCGGTAACCTGGATCTTTCGTTGAAACAGCTGGCGGAATATCTGGAACGGGAAGAGGGGCTGAAGCATTCAGTGCGTTCGGCGTTAACTTATCCGTTTTTTGTCTTTGTGATAAGTATCGGCACTATCGTCGTGCTTTTCATGTTCGTCATCCCGCGGCTTACCCCGTTGTTCGCCGATATGAACCAGATCCTGCCTTTGCCGACGAGGATACTGCTGGATGTATCGGTTCTTTTGAACAGGTACTGGTGGCTGATAGGGGTGATGACCGGCACCGGTATTTTTTTCCTCTCCCGGCTGTATGCCTATCCGCAGGGAAGATTTTATGCCGATAAACTCAAATTGCGTTTTCCGGTGCTGGGCGCGATACTTTTGAAAAACGAGCTCAGCCGGCTGACCCGCACGCTTTCACTCCTGCTTTCAGGCGGGATCCCTATCGTGACTTCTCTGGGGACGGCGGCGTCTGTCGTGGAAAATACGGTTTTAAAAAAAGAGGTGGAACGGATCAAAGAGCGGATCACCGCGGGATCCGGTCTCTTCCAATGTCTGAATGAATCCGATATTTTTTCTCCGTTCGTGAAAAACCTGGTGCATATAGGCGAGGAGACCGGCGCGCTGGAAAAATCGCTTTTGCGCATCGCGGATGATTATGAGAAGCAGGCCGCCGATGCTTTGAAAGTCCTGGTTCAACTTCTGGAACCGTCGGTGATCCTGATGATGGGCTTGGTGGTGGGTTGTATTGTTTTGTCCATGCTGCTGCCGATTTTTCAATTGAATGGGGTTGTGAAGTAGTTTGCATATTCTCCTGCCATCTGCGACCTAAAAGTCTTACGTAAGACTTATGAATAAAGGCTATACGTTTATCGAGCTTATCTGCGTGGTTGTCATTCTCGGGGTACTGGCAGGCGTATCTATGCCGGTCCTTAAAAATGTTTTTCTGGGGGTGCAGTTGGAATCGACAGCGCAGGAACTTTGTTCTCTTATGGACTATGTTCGGCAGCGCAGTCTCCTGGAACGGGGCATTATCCGTATACACATTTCTTTGGATAAGGCGGAATATTGGGTTACGGCTGACGGGTCGACGAAGCGTTTAAAGACGTTGCGGGTACCTTCCGGGATTAATATTGAGTCTGATAAAGAAGAGATTTGTTTTTATCCCGACGGAAGGATCGATAAGGCGGACATCAGGCTTGCCGTTTCTTCCGGAAAAAATGTCCTTTTGACCACGAGGGGTGTGTTGGGAGGGGTTAAGGCCGTGTATGAAAAATAAGCGCGGAGAAAAAGGTTTTTTATTCCTTGAACTTGTGGTGGGTATCGCCATATTGGCGGTGGGGATAACGCTGGTTATCCAGGCTTTTTCTTCTACGGCGCGCGCGCACGCGGTATCGCGGGATATGGTCAAAGCGGTTTTTCTGATGGAAGATAAGATACAAGAACTGGAGTTTAGAGAACAGCACGGTTTTATCGGACAGGAGCCGCTGGAAGCCGCCGGGACGACGGGAAGGTTTGCGTGGAGGTACGCTTTTGCCCCGGTGCGGGACACCGATTTTTATTTATGTAATCTGAGTGTGGCCTGGAAAGAGTACCGAAGGAACGATTCGTTTACCGTGAACACCTACTTTAGCGCGGGGGCCGGATGAAAGGATACACTTTTGTTGAATTGCTTGTCAGTTCAATAATTTTCGCGGTATTGGCGGTGAGTGTTTTTTCCGCTTTTTACGCGGGTATTTTCGGGAACAGGAATATTTCGGAGTCGGTGAAGATATATCAGTCCGCCGCCCAGGTGTTGGAATGGATGAATAGCGACTTGAGGAATTCGATCGTGTATTCCAAGGAGACGTCCGGATTTGAAGGGGATTCTTCGTCAATGCGTTTTCTGTTCATAGCGGATACCTTCCGGGAGAGCGTCCTGCAAAGGGATTTCGCCGCTGTTTCCTACAAACTCGAGGGGAATAGATTGATGCGGCAGTGCCGTCTGAACGCGGCGGCGCTGAATACGGAATCGGGTTCCGGTTTTGAAGAAATGGCCGCCGATGTTAAAGAGGTTGTTTTCAGGTATGGGAAAATGGCTGGGGCCGGTTTAAATCTTGAATGGCAGCCGGATTGGAACGATCCTGCTGTTTTACCGGCGGCGGTCAACATACGCCTGGTGTTGGAAGGGAAGAACAGCGTTGAATTTGAACGGACGGTGTACCTTCCGCTATCGAAGTGATTTTTTATGAATAAAAAAGGCCAAGTCTTAATGGTGATCGTCTGGATACTCGTTATTTTGACTGTGCTGGCGGTTACGCTCGGGCATCGCGTTTCCATGGCGTTGAAGATAAGTTCTTTCCGCAGGGACGCGGTGGTGAGTTTGGCGTTGGCGAAAGCCGGTATCAGCCGCGCCGTTGCCGAACTTGAACAGGATAAAAACAAATATGATTCGTTACTTGAATCCTGGGCAGGCAATGAGTCTCTTTTTTCTAAGATCCTGCTTCCCGGAGAAGTGCGTGGATTTGCCGGCGTTGGATTTATCCGGATTGACGGGTTAGACCGGCAACGCGTCTGGGGCATGGTCGACGAGGAAAGAAAAATCAATATTAATACCGCTTCCCCGGAAGTTCTGCTGGTTTTATTGGCCCGGAACGGGATACCGGAACCGGACCGGCTGGTCCGGAACATCCTTATCTGGAGGGGAGACCTCCCTGATATTGAAAAGGTCTATGAAGAACTGGGGTATACGGCTAAGGGCCATCTTTTTGGTTGTATTGAAGAATTGAAGGTGGTCAAAGGAATGAGCGAAAAATATTATGAAAAGATCAGGGATTTCGTCACCGTGCATGGTGCCGGGATCATAAACATCAATACTGTTTCCGGGGATGTACTCGGTATCCTGTGCCGGGGAGCAGCCATGGGATTGTCCGTTGACTCCGGTATCGGAGATTCTGTCGCTGACAAGATCATAAAAGAAAGAATTTCCAAGGGGTTTTGGGCTGAAATAGAAGATATGAAAAAGGATATGGATATTGTGCTGACAACCGCGGAGGAACGGAATATTTTTAACCGTCTTGCGGCGGGCTGCGTTTCGGAAAACTTTTTGATTGAAGCATCCGGTAATATTGGTAAAATAAAGAAAACGATTACGGTCGTATATAACAGAAAAATTAACCGCATTATTTTCCGGCATGAATATTAAAAAAGGCAGGCGTAAGAACGCTTTTTTCATCCTGCAGGCAACCGAGAGTTCCGTAAAGCTGATGCGGTGTTCTTTTTCGGATAATCAGAAGAAAAGGAATGTCGAGATCGAGGCCGAGTCTTTCAGCGAAAGCGTTTCGGATGAGGCCGTTGCCGCGGCGGTACACCGTCTTTTCAAAAAGTCCGGATATTCGGATAATCGGCTGGTCATATCGCTTCCCCGCAATAAAGCGGCTGTTCGTTATCTTAAGATACCCGCGCAGTCTCCTGAAGAGATCGAGAAGATCGTGGCCCTGCAGGCTTCGCGTCTGGTTCCCTATCCCCAGGAAGAGTTGATAACCGCGTATCAGGTTATTGGTACCGGCCGTGACGGATTTACGGAATTGAACCTGAGTATTGTTCATTTGAATATCCTGGAGCGTTATTTTGCTTTGTGCAAGGGGATATCCCTGAATATTGTTTTGAGTTCTTACGGGTTAAGCAGTCTGTACGCTTATCTCAGGCCGGCGGATGCCGGTACGGCCGTGCTCATTGATTTTGACGGCAGTCAGATCGAATTGGTGATTGTCGGCGGCGGGGTTATGCTTTTCAGCCGTTCGGTGAAGATAGAGCGGGATGGTTCGGCAGCGTGGGAAAAAAACCTTCTTGATGAGATAAAGCGTACTCTGGACGCCTATGCCGATGAGATTAAAGGCGGGAAGCCGGAGAAGATAGTTGTCGTCGGAACAGCCGGCCGGCAGGCGGAAGCTGCCCGGTTTTTGAAAGAGAAATCAGGTTTTTCGGTTGAAACCCTGTCTTTTGAGAAAGAACTTAATTTTTCCGCGGAAGCGGTGAAGACTGTTTCTGCCGCGCAGATTTCGGCCGCCTCATTGGCCGGTTTTGTCCTGAACAGTATTCCTGTTTCGTTGAATCTCCTGCCGCGCCGGTTGAGAGAGAAAGCCGCGCAGGGCACGCAGTTTAAACGGGCACTGCGGCTGGTTCTGTTCGTGTGCGCCGCCTTCGTACTCGCCGGCTCCGGTTTGGCTAAAAGCATAGATAATAAGCAGCGGTATTTTCGTTTAATAGAGCAGGAGTTGAAAAAAAATGAAAAAGACGCGTCTTATCTGGCCGGTCTCGAATACCGCATAGGCGTGTTTGAAAAGCGGATGCAGGCGCGGCCGTCCGTGCTGGAAATGTTCTATCAGCTTTTTCAGGCTGCTCCGGCATCGATTTCTATCACTCAGTTCGGTTATGAAGAAGATAAAGGCGTGGTACTGCGGGGGCAATGCGTCGAATTTAATACGGTATTGGAGTTGGTTTCTGTCTTGAACAAGTCGCCCGCGTATTCAAAAAGCAATGTAAAGGTGCGTTTTGTCTCCCGCAAGAAGACCGCGCAGGGAGAGATCGTTGATTTCGAAATCGGCTGTGTAAATAGGGAATAAGTGTTGTGTATCGTAAATCGTAATTCGTAAACCGTAAAAGGTAAAGCGTAATAATATGCGCGTAGTGTCTAAACGAGAATTCGTTATTCTTTTTATTACCGTCGGTGTTGTGGTTTTCAGCATCCTTTTCAATACCGCGCTTGTGCCGATTCTGCAAAAGAACGAAGTATTGGATAAAAAGATCGCGTTGAGCAAGCGGAAATTGATGAGTTACCGGCGCCTGCTCAGCCAGAAAGAAAAGATAAAGAACGAATACAGCAGTTTTTTTTCCGGCGCTCCGGGGCAGGGAAAGCAGGGAGATTCCTCGGTTGCCGCGTTGTATCTTTTGGAGAATCTGGCTCAAGAGGCGAGAATCCGCATTATCGAGATCAGGCCGCAAGGAGGTGCTGAGGAAGGATCTGCCGGAAAAAACACGCTTTTTTTTATGCGCACCGAGGGGGATCTGGAAGGGTATGTCAAGTTCATGTATGAGCTTGAAAATCCCTTGTCTTTGATACTGATCAAATCTTTTCAACTGAGCGTCAAGCCGAATACTCAGGTTCTTGAAGGCAGTTTTGTGGTCGCGGGAGAGGATATCAAGAAGGAATGACCGGGTTAACTTTTGTTGCAACATACCGGTTAATAGGATAAAATAAACCATGAGTTATTACAAATCGTTGGGGCTGCATAAAGAGCCGTTTTCCACCAGCCCGGACCCGTATTTTTTCTACCCTTCGGTAAGCCATGAGACCGCTTTGAAACGCGCTGAGATCGCTATCCGGCTGCGCCGCGGGTTAAGTGTTATCCTGGGTGATGTAGGCGCCGGCAAGACCACTCTTTCCCGCGCCTTGATCAATGCTTTCAAGGATGAACCGGAGTACCTTTTTCATATGATCCTTGATCCCGTTTACGAATCGGAATACCAGTTTTTGCATACGCTGGTGAATATTTTCGGGATCGTTCCTCCGGCGAGGTCGGCGAAGGATTTTAAAGACGCTTTGGAAAGGTATTTATTCAACGTTGGGGTTGATGAGCATAAGACTGTTGTCCTGCTTATCGACGAAGGTCAGAAGATGTCGCCGGAAAGCATTGAAGTCCTGCGCACGCTTTTGAATTACGAGACCAACGAATATAAGCTTCTGCAGCTGGTGATCATGGCTCAGATGGAATTCATCCCCCGGACCGAGAAAATCCATAATTTTACCGATCGGATAACGCTCAGGTACGTGTTGAACCCTTTGGATGAAACAGAAACCGGAAAACTGATACGCTTCAGGCTGCGGCAGGCCGGTTATGAAAAAGAACAGGAGCTTTTTACGGCCGACGCGATAAAGCTGATATATGTGTTAACGCAGGGGTATCCGCGCAAGATCTCTATGCTGTGCCATTATGCCCTTGAGACGCTTATTATGAAGGACCGGGATATCGTTGACAGGAAAATTGTGGAAAGCCTTGTGTATGACGGATCCCCGAATCAATACGGGCATGAAAGGGAATATGCTCCCTGAGGAAAAATTACTGAAACTGATCCGTAAAGACGCGCACCGTCGAGATGCCACGGTTTCGGCGCCCGCTTCGCAGAAAAATTTTGTGTTCGGTTCTTTCCGGAGGGCATCGGTATCTCTCTTGAATGTCCGGTTCGCGGTCATGTTTTTGTTCGTTGTTTCCTCCCTTTATTTTATGTCGGAAATGATCTATCCTTTTGTGGGGTTGAGGAAGATCAGCGTTGTTTTTTTTCCGGCGGATAAGGACGGCGGCAGGGGGTCGTCCGCTTTGCCGGAGATCAAACCGTTCCGGTATTATCTCGACGGTATAGCTAACCGGCAGGTTTTTAAGATCGCTTACGCGGGAAATACGGAGTCTTTCACAAACGCCGCGGGATCGGAATCCCTCCGGGATTTCAGCCTGGTGGGGATCATTTCCGGCGATAATCCGCAGGCGATCATGCAGGAGAATAAAACGCAGAAGACCTATTATTTAAACAAAGGCCAGGCCATAGCTGAATATACGATTGAGGACGTACTGCCCGATAAGGTTATCTTGAATGCCGGCGGCCGGCGGTACGAGTTGTTTTTATGAGACTGGGAAGGGAGCATATGAAAAAACTATCAGGTGTCGTATTGTTGATATTCTTGTGCGCGGTAACAGCGGCGGCCCAGGAGAACGAATCGGCGTCAACCGTTGAAGATGCGGCGGTAGAGACAGTAACGGAAGAGGCTGTCGGCGTGCCGGCCCGGGCCGTGAATGAGCCGGTACAGACCGTCAACGCGCCGATCCAGGCCGGGCAGGGATCGCCATCCTCGCCGGTTTCCGGGCTTCTTAACTCTTCGACGGGAAACAATATCTCTCTGGAGGTCAAGGGTATGGAAGTGGTTGACGTGTTGAAGATGCTCGCCGCCCGTGAGAATATTAATATTGTCGTCGGCAAGAATGTGGCTGGACGGGTCACTCTGTTTTTGAAGGACGTTGCAGTTCGAGATGCTTTTGATATCGTGATCTCTTCCAATGATCTGGCTTATGAGCAAAAAGGGGGTATCCTCACGGTCATGGCGCAGCGGGATTACGAGCTGTTGTACGGGGAGCGTTTTCAGGACAGGAAACAGACCAAAATAATCGCCCTTAAATATGCCAAGGCCGCGGATGTGAGCCGGTCTCTTAATCAGATGAAAACGACTATCGGTAAAATAATCACGGATGAACCGACGAACACGCTCGTGATCATGGATACGCCGGGAAAGATAAAAGAAATGGAAGATTTTGTCCGCAATGCCGATGTGTTTTTGGAAACCAGGGTGTTTTGCCTGAATTACGCGCAGGCGGATAAGTTGGGCGCGAAGATCAAGGAGGCTCTTACCAAGGGCCTGGGCGAGATGAGCCTGGATGAACGGACGAACAAGATCGTAGTGATCGATTATCCCAAAAAGATGGAAGAGATCGCCGCGTTGATCAACGCCTTTGACGAGAAGACCCCGCAGGTGCTTATCGATGCGCAGATCGTGGAAATAAAACCCTCGGATAAATTCGAGATGGGAGTGGATTGGGATGTGTGGATCAAGAAAAACCTGCGTGTCTCTTCCGCTATTCCCGTGGGGACGGCCAACCGGTTGATTTTGACCACCATAAACCCTGTTTCCGAAAAAGGGGATTACAAAGGGGTTATCGATTTGCTCAGGACCATCGGCGATACCAAGATACTGTCCAGCCCGCGCATCATGGCGCTTAACAATCAGGACGCCAAGATCCTGGTGGGGACTAAAGACGCATACATTACTTCTTCTACTTCTTTGTCCGGGGACAGCACGGTTACCGCTCAGTCGGTTAACTTTGTGGATGTCGGAATTAAGTTATATGTTACTCCCACGATCAACCGGGCGGGATTCGTGACTATGAAAATAAAACCCGAGATCAGCTCGGCTCAGCGCACCGATATAACCTCGGAAGGGAAGATCACGCAGATCCCGATCGTGTCTACGTCGGAATCCGAGACCACGGTCATGGTCAAAGACGGGGTAACCATCCTTATCGGCGGGTTAAAAAAGGACCAGCGCCAGAAGACTGTCAAGAAGATCCCTGTGCTGGGGGATATTCCGCTGGCGGGTTTCTTTTTCAGGAGCACGTCGGACGAGTCCTCCCGTACCGAATTGGTCATACTGCTGACGCCGCATATCATGTCGGGGGAAACGCCGCTCACGGATTTTTCCGAACCGAAGCCCGTGGACGGCGCGGTCTTGGAGATGCATAACGGGCAGATCGTTACTTCGGGCAGGCCGGGAACGGAAGAGAAAAAATGAAAAAGATAATTATGGCCATCGCCGCGGTGTGGGGGTGTATGGCCGTTTTTTCCGGAAACAAAAACACGACGTCCCCGCCTTGAAGGATCGGCAATTGCTGCAAACCATTGGAGCGGGAGCGGTCTCCCTTCAAAGTAAAGAATAGGGTGAGAGGAATATCCCCGTTTTTTATAGTTATTTTTCCGAAAACGCTGTTACGTAAAATTTAAAAGTGCACTCTTTAACGATTAAAAGTGCACTGGTATTTAGACTCTAAAAGTAGACTCGTTTTCTAAGAGAGTGGTTTTTATTTTCTG
>JBAZGE010000060.1:0-11111 GCA_041653035.1 Candidatus Omnitrophota bacterium | reverse complement strand
GAAGATCATATCCTCCGGTAAGCTTGGCCTCTCCGGTCCCGCAGCCATTGAGTTTCCGGCACTCTTCCAACAGCCGCGGCCCGGCTGCCCGGTGAATAGCGCCATCCACCCCGCCGCCGCCCAAAAGAGAAGTATTCGCCGCGTTCACGATAGCATCAGCCTCGATCTTCGTAATATCGCCCCTGACCAGTTCTATCACGGTACCCATAGTTATAATACGGTTTTTGAAACCACATACACATAGTGCAGCGGCACCGTGCCGCTGTTTTTCACATCATGCCTGGCCTCCGGCGGGATATAGACAACCGCTCCCCGGCAGGCGGCAAATGGTTTTTTCCCTTCACAGGTAACCCGCGCAGTTCCCTCAAGAATAACGATCACCTCTTCTTTCCCGGCGGTCACATGTTCTCCAACGGATCCGCCCGGAGGCAAAACCACGCTGCCGGATTTAATACCAACGGTATCGTGTTTTCCGCCTACGACCGGCTGATACCCGGAACCGCGCTCTTTCAATTTCACCAAGAGCGGCTTGAGGGATTTCGGATGCTCTTTTGATGCGCTCACTCGCTGTCCGTATTCCATACGGTTGATAAGCGCCGCGATGTATCCGGCGCCGAAACCGTTATTGATATTCACGACCGAGACACCGGGGGCGCAACTGTTAAGCATGGTCAAGAGCGGCGCGATCCCGGAAAAATTCGCCCCATACCCCACGGAGGTGGGAACGGCGATGACCGGGCAGGAAGCCAATCCCCCGATCACCGAAGGAAGAACCCCGTCCATGCCGGCAAGGGCCACAATACACCTGCTGTCGGATATCTTCTCAAAACAATCCAAGAGACGGTGCAGCCCCGCCACCCCCACATCATAAAGCCGCTCAACCCGGCAGCCGAATAATTCCGCGGTTATCGCCGCTTCTTCGGAGGCGGGAATATCCGAAGTCCCCGCGCACACCACGGACACCTTGCCTTCTTTCATTAATTTATCGTCTTCGAGATATACGAGTCCGGCCTGCGGGTTAAAACTTACTTTTTTGTTAACGCGCTTTATCCTGCCGAATATCTTTTTATCCGCTTTGGTCAAAAGCACGGTTTTATTCATTTTTTGCAGACTGCGAAAAATAGCCTCGATCTGATCAAGGGATTTTCCCCGGCAAAAGACCACCTCAGGCATACCGGCACGGATAACCCGATGGTGGTCAACCCGGGCAAACCCCAGATCTTCATACGGCAGATGCCTGAGTTTTTCAAAAGCGGCGTTGATGGAAATCTTCTTTTTCCTCACGCCGGAGAGCAATTCGATTATTTTTTTCTTTTCCATGGGAAAACTTCATTAAGCGCCCCTTGACGGTACCCGTCAAGGTCGGCGGCAATATAGGAAAATCCGATCTCCCGGAGTTTCCGCGATATCTTTTTACGGTTCTTAACCAGCAGAAAAATATCTTTCTCCGAAACTTCAATACGGGCGACGGAACCGTGGTGACGGACCCGCATGCCGCAGAACCCTGTCTCCCGCATGTACTCTTCCGCCTCTTCAACCATCCTTAGTTTCTTCCGGGTAATTATCTCACCGTAGGGAAACCGTGATGCCAGACACGGATTCGAAGGTTTATTCCAGGTGCGAAGCCCTAATCGCCGGGAAAACAACCGGACATCGCTTTTTGTCATTCCCGCTTCCTGAAGAGGGCTGCGTATCTTTAACTCCCGCAAAGCTTTTTTTCCGGGCCGAAAATCTTTTAAATCATCGGCATTTGAACCGTCAATAACGCACCTGATCCCTTTTTCCCGCGCGATATCCCGCATATGAGAAAATCCCTCTTTTTTGCAATAGTAACACCTGTTTGGGGGATTTTTCATTACTCGAGGCCCCGGCTTATATTTAACAATTATATGCGGGACATGCACCATTTCGGCAAACCACACCGCATGACGGCGCTCCGATTCCGGTAAAAAATCGGAAAATACGGTTACCGCCCAAAGATTATTTTTTAGGATATCCTTTGCGGTTTTAAGGAGAAACGCGCTGTCCGCGCCCCCGGAAAAAACCACCAGCACGGATCTCATCCTTTTCAGGATGCGGTGCAGTTTAAAGAGTTTATCATCTCGTACCATATACTGTATTATTTTATCCTTCGGAAGGGGAAAAGGCAAGACGAAAGGATGGGGATTTTTAAAAGATGCCGGGTTTACCAGGATCACCGATGATGTTCCTCATGCGCGTGCAGATGGGGATGAACATGAACAGTATCGTTATGCCGGTGCCGATGAAGATGAAGAAGATTATTTTCAGCGAGGAATTTTTCGTCCGAGAGTATCTCATCCGGAGAAGCATCCCTCACAATATTCTTCCCGCGGCCGAAGACGCACACCCGGTCTGAGATCTCCTGCACAATATGCACATCATGGGTAGCGGTAATAACGGTCTTTCCTTCTTCATTCGCACGGAGTATGATATCTATAATATGCCGGGTAGTCAGGGGGTCGAGGCCCGCGGTGGGCTCATCGAGCAGGATAACGTCCGGTTCAACCGCCAGCGTGGAGGCAAGGGCAACTTTCCGTTTCTCTCCGATGCTCAATTGATAGGGCGCCCGCTCAAGGAGATTCCCGATCTCAAAAATGTCCGCCAGTTTATCCAGCCGTCTTTTTATCTCTTTCCCGTCCACTCCCAGCTGAAGCGGTCCGAACATGATATCCTCCCTGACCGTGGGACAGAAAAGCTGTACCTCAGGATTCTGAAAGACAAACCCTACCGCGCCCCTGAAAAAACGGGTAAAGGATTCCTCCGCGAAAACGTCTTCTTTCAGCTCCCGGCCGAATCCGGTTAAATTCCCTTTATCGGGAAAGATCAACCCGTCGAGCATCTGGAGAAGAGTGGACTTACCCGTTCCGTTAGCTCCCATCACCGATATTTTTTCGCCCTTTAGGACACGCAGATCAATGCCGCAGAGCGCGGGAAACCTGCCCAGGTAAGAGAAAAAAACGTCTTTTAATTCGAAAATCACCTTTTCCATACTATCATCGCAAAAACCGCGATCGCGCCTCCCAGAAAAAACCAGTCTTTTGCGGCGGCCTTCCCCTCCGAAAACACCCGGGGCTCGCCGGTATACCCCCGGGAAAGCATTGCCTGATAAACCTGGCCCTGCAATTGATATGACCTCTGCCACAGGCCGGCGATATGCCAGGAAACAAACCCCTGCCCTTTTCTTACCGAAGCGATATGTCCACCCCTGCTTTTAACGGCCAGAAATGTATTCAGCAGTATTTCGATAAAAAGATAAACATAGCGCCGGCACATCCCCATGGTCATCACAAATATCTGCGGGATCCCGAAAGAACGGAGCACGGCCAATACCGCCCCCTGCTTAGTGGTCAAAACAAGAAGCGCGCACAACGATACCGAAGTTACAACTCGCGTAAGAAAAAATGCGGCGCTCCCCGCTCCTTGTTTTGTAACAGTCAATGTCAGTGAAAAAAAACGGAAAGCCGCCAGCGGCTCTCCGGGGCTAAAGGCATCAAACAGGACGGGGACCGCGATACAAAAAGAAAAAAGAGGGATAAAGATCCAGGTGCGCTTCAGAAAAAAACCGATGGATATCGAAGATCCGCGGGCAAGAAATAAACAAACCGCGTACAGAACAACCAGGATAAAAATATCCTTCGAGAACAAAACCGCCAACAACAGGCACAAAAGGCCCACAGTCTTCAAACGGGGATCTCTCGCCTGCAGATACCCTTTTCGCGAGGCATATTCATCCGAAAATAACGAATCCCGCACGAATGAAAAACCATCCGTAAGGGAACGTTCGATAAAATTCTTGCGCTTCACCGCCCATCTCCGGAGGCAAATACAAGCCGCATCATTCCTTTTGTCCTTCCCCGTTCTTCCTTAAAAACCTGCTTATCAGCAAAACCGCGCAGGCGGTAACAGCAACGCCTATTATTGCCGAAATCACATAATCAAAACTCAAATATACCAGCCCTTTTTCTTCCGATCCTTTAAAAGCATAATCGGGCATCGGGGCTTTCCAGAGGGACGAAAACTTCTCCAGCCCCCGGGGAACATATCCAACCAACTCCTTTACGGTATCCGTCCCCCATTCACCCCAGGCATCCCCGGCCTTGAATCGTTCCGGCAGCCAGAGGCCCAGAGGAGAAAGAAAAACTAAAATCCCGGTCCCGATCCATAATTTAGTCGTGATTTTCATATCTTCGACTCTCCTCCTCCTAATAGATCCGGGCTTTGTTTCTGCAGATATTTAACTACCGCCGCCGTCACCACCGCCTCAACCCATCCGAAAACAAGCAGATGTTCTCCCAGCATTGCGGGAACAGCGATATTTAATCCATACGGACAATACAACGACTCTCCGCTTGCGGTCTTGTGCAAAAAAGGCTGGATACCGAACATGGCTGCGGCGGATAATGCGGCGATATTCAAAGCCGCATACCCGGCAATGCCGGCGGCAATGATCCGCCTGGCGGACGTTGCCGGGGTTGAGCCGCTGATAAAACGGTAAATGAAATATCCCGTAAAAACCTGGATAAAAGCCATATTAAAGCAATTCGCGCCTATCGCGGTAATGCCTCCATCTCCAAAAAGCAGCGCCTGAACGACCAGGGCAACGGTAACCGCTATACAGGCCGCCCAAGGCCCCAGCAGTATTGCCGCCAATACCGCTCCCACCGCATGACCGGTAGTTCCTCCCGGAATAGGGACATTAAACATCATAACCATAAAACTGAATGCCGCGCCGATGGCAAGCAACGGCACCTGGCGCGCTTTAAGCGTTTTCTTCACAATCCGGGAAGCAGCCGCCCAAACGGGCAGCATAACTACATATAACCCCCCGCTCGTTATCGGCCCCAAATATCCATCAGGTATATGCATACATCCCCTCCTTAAAAATCGATCTGTGACCTGAGCCCGTAAACACATATTGGTTCCGTATCATCAGAAACATCTCTGCCGAACGGATTCCAGATATACTGGAAATCCGGGCTTATAGAAACATGTTTATTTATCCGAATATTATAATAAGTCTCAAAATACCCTTCGTTTTTTGCCCGGCGCGCCGGGTCCAGATCCGTCCCGGCTTTTTTGTAATCCCCCGACGGGATACACTGGCCTACGGCGAAGGCCCAAACATCATTTTCCCTGCCCCACGGCTTTCCCGCTACCTGCAAACCTGCGCTCCAGGAATGTTCCAGGGAATACGGCAGGCCGCCGGTCGCAGTAACAGCGGGGTTATATACATCGGGGTCCTGCCAACCGTAACGGGTGAAAACAGTAATAAGCTCGCTGACTTTCTGGTCAAAGCTCGCGCCGAAACCAAAAGACGGCTCCTTATCATTTTCCGGCGCCAGCCATCGGGTATGATAGGCGTTATTACGCCAGGCCTGAAAACGGTATGCGCCCGAAAGACCCCCGAATTGAGGCTTCAAAGCGAGTTCGACTATAGCAAAAAGGTTGCCGCCTATTTTCTCCCAGTCACTATCGGCGTCAAACACGCCGTACCCCAGCTCAAGCCACTGCGCCGGCAATACCGCCATACGAATTCCCGCGCCATTGTCGGGGAATTCGAGAGCGGGGTTGTTCCCGAAAATTCCGGCCAGGAATTGCGTAGTCTCATCATTGGCCACGGCATTAGTGTCAAAATAAAACGTGGGATTCAATTTTCCAACGGTAACCAAGGTACTCCCTCCGAACAATACCTGTTCATACCCGAAATCGTTGACCCGCACGTAATTGTCGTCATCGGCGTCGCCATTGACCCAGCTATAGAGGCTCAGATTATCATCCAGGCCCGCTCCCTGCCCTGTCTGCAGGTGCACAAACGCTTTCCCGTTAATGTCTTCGAATTCTTTTCCCAGAGTGATGTCCGTTGAAAAGGAAGCGTCGGTACGGCTTTCTTTCTTTGATTCCCCGGCGTTGGTATTGGAAGTCCCCTGTATGATCGCGGTCGTGCCTGCCCCGATCTCCAGCCCTTGCGCGATCTCGATAGGCGCGCCGGTCTCCCGGTGCAGTTTCTGATCGAACTGCGCCAGGCGGTCTTCATATGCGGTTATCTTTTGTTTCTGCTCCAGGATACACACATCCTGTTCATGTATACATTTATCCTGTTCGGCCAGCTTCTCTTCAAGAGCCCGTACCCGCTTCTCCAGTTCCGCGTATGTATCGGCGGTAACAAATTCCTGCCCGAAACAGGGCCGCAGCAGGCAAAAACCGGAAAAAACCGTTATCAAAACCGCGCCCCTCAAAACCATCACCGGTACTCCTTTCCCGCCGAAGCGGATATGCCATCTTTTTTATAATCGTGCCACGAATGAGAAAAAAAATAATGCCGGTTTCAGCCAATCTCTTTTCCCGTGGTCGACATACTCAGGGCCGCATGTTTAATGCCCTTGAGCGCGCGCAGCATATCGGTCAGGCGCCGGGCATTGGCAGACTGGCCGCGCAAAGCGATTATTTCAAGACAGTTATAATGGTCCAAGTGCACGTGCTGAGTGGAGATGATGCTATCCTGGAAATCATGCTGAATATCGATGACCTTATCCAAAAGCTCCCGGTGGTGATGGTCGTAAATAAGAATAATGGCGCCGGCAATAGGTTTGTTTTCCTGCCACTCCTTGCGCACCAGGTCTTCGCGAATGAGATCCCGGAGCGCTTCAGAACGGTTGGTATATTTTTTCTCCCTGATGAGGCGGTCAAACTTCTCCAGCAAATCTTTGGGCAGAGAAACTCCGAACCTGATTAATTCAGACATAGTTCAATCAACACTCCTATAATGCTACGATTTATAGAATCATAACACTGTTTCCGAAACTGTCAAGCCCTATTATCCGCTTTTCTCCTGCCGATAATTGACAACAATCACTTTGCTTAATGGATCATTGGGGACCAAAACTACGTTATTGGGAAGCATCTTTATTTTGGTGAAACGCCAGGTGATATCCGCGACATACCCCTCTTCCGCTGTTTAGAATGATCATAATTCCCGCGCCGAAAACAATTATGCGCGTTATATGCTGGGTGAGAGAGGTAACCGGAAGGGTGCTCGAGACTGCCATGGCCGCCGAGATGATACCCAGGATCAGCAGAATCTTGCCGGCAATCTGCACCAGGTCATCCCGCAGAAACGAAACTTTGAGGGAAAAATATATGCCCAGCATCAAACACCAGAGGAGGAACGGCCCCCGCAGGGAAGAAATGATAATATCATCCACTTCGGTCTTGGTGCCTTGCGCCCAACGCGCAAGCCTGCCGAAAAGGAAGCTCCTGAGGCTTAAGCCGGCTACAAAAATAAACAAAAAGGTGATTACCGGGGCCAGCGCCTCCAGCAATTTTTGCATATCCGTAAAAAGATAGTTCATATTCACGCTCTTCTTTCAAAATACCGCATACGATCACCGCTTGAGCAATTCTATTTTTTCCTTTATATACGTAACGGTGCCCTGCGGGGCATCAGAAAAGAACCTCAGCAGGTGTTCGTATTCCTGCAATGCTTCTTCGGACCTTCCGAGCGAATCCAGGCATTCGGCCCGGGCAATATACGCCTCTATAAACCGGAGGTCGATGACTATAGCCTTATCATAATCCTTGATGGCCTTATCATATATTCCCTGTCCGGCATAAGCGGTCCCCCGGTTATAATATGCCCACACATCTTTAGAATTCAAGTCTATGGCCGCGGTAAAATCCGGAACCGCTCTCGCGTATTCCTGCAGTCTCCCGTAAAGCTTGCCGCGGTTGTAATAGGCCTCGGCAAAACGAGGATTGCAATCCAGAGCCTTTGTATAATCCTCAACCGCTTTAAGATATTCTCCCTGCCGATCGCAGGCAACGCCACGGTTATAATACGCCCGGGAGTCCTTCGGGTTCAACTCAAGGACACGGGTAAAATCCCGGATCGCCTTACCATAGTCTCCCTGCTCGCCGTAGACCATGCCCCGGCGGGAATAAGCCTTGGCGTACTGAGGCTTCAACTCGATCATCCGGGAAAAATCCCGAACCGCCTGCGCATATTCTTTTTGTCCGGCATAGGCATTGCCCCGGTTATAACATGCTTCGGCATCCTGCGGATTCAGCTCAAGGACACAGGTAAAATCCCGGATCGCCTTGAGATAATCACCCTGCAGGGCATACACCATGCCGCGGCTAAAATAGGTTTGTGCCTCCCCGGGGGCCAGTTGCGCGGATACGGAATAATCCTCTATGGCCTTGCGGTGCTGCTTCTGTTTTTCGTAAGCAACGCCGCGGAAATAATATGCCCTGGAATCCTGCGCGTTCAAGGCAATGACGGCAGAAAAATCCCTGACCGCCTTATCATATTCTCCGCCCCGGCCATAGAGCATTCCCCGGTCATAATACGCCTGGCTGTTCTTAGCGTCGCGGTCAATGGCCGCGGTATATTCCTGAACCGATTTATCGTAGGTTTCCGATCCGGCAAAAACAGGACAACGGCTGCCCGTAAAGCACACGATAACGGCGCAGAAAAAAATCACGGTTGATTCCCGGAGCACGGCTAAAACATAAAATTTTTTCATGTGTGCAACCGTATTGGAGGGCAAAGCGGGAAAGCCTACAATTTAGCCTCGATCTTCGCCCAGGTATCGCGCAGGGTGACCGTACGGTTAAAAACCGGTTTCCCGGAAACGGCGTCAATACTATCAACGCAAAAATATCCCATTCTTTCAAATTGATACCGATTACCGGGCGCTGCATTCTTAAGGCTTGGTTCGGCCGGGCACGAGGGCAAAATTTCAAGAGACCGCGGATTCAAATGTGCGGTAAAATCAGCGCCTTCCGGGACATCGTTGGGATCACGCTTGGTAAAAAGGGGGCCGTATAACCGAACCTCTGCCTGAATGGCATGGCGGCAGGAAACCCAATGCATGGTCGCTTTAACTTTGCGCCCGTCAAGGGCATCCCCGCCGCGGGTCTGCGGATCATAGATGCAGTGAATTTCCTTTATCTTACCCGTGGCTTCATCCTTGGAAAAACCTACGCATTTGATGAAATAAGCGTATCGCAGACGCACCTCGCGTCCCGGAGAAAGACGGTAAAACTGCCGGGGCGGATCCTCCCGGAAATCTTCTTCTTCAATATACAGTTCGCGTGAAAACGGGACTTTCCGCGTGCCCAGGGAAGGATCTTCCGGATTGTTGACCGCTTCCATTTCCTCGGTAAGACCTTCCGGATAATTATCGATGATCACCTTGACCGGCCGCAATACCGCCATCACCCGCGGCGCGCTCTTATTCAATTCCTCGCGGATAGAATTCTCAAGGAACACCATATCCACAATACTATCGGCTTTGGCAACCCCGATCTGATCGCAGAATTTCCGGATCGATTCCGGGGTATACCCCCGGCGCCGCAATCCCGAGAGCGTCGGCATGCGCGGATCATCCCAGCCGTTCACCTGTTTTTTCTGCACCAGTTCAAGAAGTTTACGCTTGCTTAAAACGGTGTGGCCCAGATTAAGGCGCGCGAACTCGATCTGCCGGGGATGATGGATCTCAAGCTGATCGAGTATCCAGTCATACAGCGGGCGATGCACCTCAAATTCCAAAGTACAGATAGAGTGGGTTATCCCTTCGAGGGAATCGCAGATCCCATGAGTAAAATCATAGGTGGGATAAATACACCAGGCCCCGCCTGTCCGGTGATGCGCCGCTTTGCGTATACGGTAGAACACCGGGTCGCGCAGCAACAGATTAGGATGTACCATATCTATTTTGCCGCGCAGGACTTTCGCGCCTTCTTCAAATTCACCCGCCTTCATCCGGGTAAAAAGATCCAAATTTTCTTCAATACTGCGGTTGCGGAACGGGCTTTCCCGGCCCGGTTCGCTAATAGTGCCCCGGGACTGCCGCATTTCTTCAAGCGACTGGTCGCAGACAAAAGCCCGGCCATTTTTGATCAATTGAACGGCGTATTCATATAATTTTTCAAAATAATCGGAGGCGTAATAAAGGCGGTTCTCCCAGTCAAACCCCAGCCAGCGCACATCCTCCATAATGGAATTGACGTATTCGACGTCTTCGGTCTGCGGATTGGTATCATCGAAACGGAGATTACACAACCCCTGATAATCCCGCGCGATGCCGAAATTAAGGCAGATGCTCTTGGCGTGCCCGATGTGGAGATAGCCGTTCGGTTCAGGAGGAAACCGGGTATGGACGCGGCCGTTGTTTTTTCCTTCAGCCTTGTCCTGGTCGATGATCTCGCGGATGAAATTGGTAATGGGTTTCGAAATTTCCATGGTAGAAAGTATTTTACTCCAAACAAAAAGTCTTTACAACCTAAAAATAAGCATATAAACATCAAAAATATTGTTTTATATGCATTTAAGCCATTTAGTAAATCAAGTTAGATGTATTGTGATGTAGATAATCGTGCGGAATGATATAGAAAATTGGATTGAGATAAATAAAAAATCCTCTTTCGGTTAAGAAAGCGGGGTAAATTTCGAACAATAGAGCAATGGAGCAACAGACCGAATAGAAAACCTATTTTCTATTGTTCGATTTTCGATTGCTCTATTTTTTTCGCCAAGGGCGAAAAAAATTGCCCCCTAAGGATTCGAACCTTAACTAACTGGTCCAGAGCCAGTCGTGCTACCATTGCACTAGAGGGCAGTAATTTATGGCAAAAGGGTATCGCGCAACATCAGATTGAGCGTTCGTTTCCCCTTGCTTGTTTTAAAATATTGTTCTCGCCTTCGAGCATCTTCGCAGGAAATATATGCCTCGTAATATACAAGACTCGGATTCTTTATCCTTGATGTCGAATAAACATTCCCACTTTTATGCTCGCTTAAACGCCTGTTCAAATTCTCGGTATACCCAATATAAAATTTACGGTCTTCGCCGCTATGCAAAACATATACAAAATACATCCGCTTCCCTTGGTCCAGCCGTGCACCAGACATTTCGCTTCGCTGTCGGTGCACGGCTGCCCTGCACCGACTACGCAGTGCCCAGTCTGGTGCAGGGCAGAGCCAGTCGTGCTACCATTGCACTAGAGGGCAATAATTTTTGTTTTGACGAAAATTAATTATACCCGTCTTTTTTGTCTCTGTAAAGAGGGATTTTGTTCTACAGTGGCTT
>JBAZGE010000059.1:3186-11210 GCA_041653035.1 Candidatus Omnitrophota bacterium | reverse complement strand
TTCCGCGGAAGGAATGATAACCGGCCTGCCGCCTTCCATGACTGCCGCCGCTGAGTTTGATGTTCCTAAGTCGATCCCGATTACTTTTGCCATAGTATACCTCCGTATTTATAGTGCTTCTTTTTTCGATACTTTGACTTTTGCCGTTCTGATCACCCTGTCATTCAATAAATATCCTTTTTGCAGTTCTTCAACTACCGTATGTTCCGGCAGGTCATTATCATCCACCTGCATAAGGGCTTCGTGAAAATGCGGATCAAAAATTTTCCCTTTCGCGTCAATCGGTTTCACGTCGTATTTTTTCAGCAGTTCATACAGATGCGCCAGGATCATTTCCACGCCCTTAAGGAACGCGGACAGGTCCTGATGTTTGGATTCCGCCGTTTCTACGGTCCGCTCGAGATCGTCAAGCACATTCAACAGCTCTACGATGATATTCTCGTTGGCGAATTTGACAAATTCCTGCCGTTCCCGTTCAATCCGTTTCCTGGTATTTTCGAAATCAGCCTGCATCCGTACGGCCCGTTCCCAGTGTTCTTTCGCTTTCTCCGCCTCTTCCTTCAGCCGGGTATATTCGGATTCAGTCAACGGAATGATCTTTTCTTCTTTGGGCTCGGCATCCGGTTCTTTATTTGATTCTTTATCGTTATTTTTATCTTTATGCATTTTCTATACACCCCTGCACTCATGCACCTATGCACTTATGCGCTATATTTTACCCAATGCCTCGCTTAACGTATCCGCGATGTATTCCAACGCCGGGATAGTATGGCGGTATTCCATTCTTTTCGGCCCGATCACCGCCAGCCTTCCCGAAGGTTTTTTCTTCAGGCAATACCGGGATACGATAACCGAGCAATTCTCGATCTCCGGGCATCCCAGTTCCTCTCCTATCAATACCACGGTCCGTTCGCCCTGCTCCATGTCCCGGTTGATGATATCCAGGAGCCTGCGTTTATCCTCAATCATTCTTATCAGCAGGCGTATCCGCTGGGAATCTTTAAACTCAGGCTGTTCAAGAATAAAACTTATCCCTTTATAAAACATCCTGTCCTGCCAATCCAGGAAAGAAACGATCCCCGCGTAATGCGTAATGGTCGAGATAACTTCCGAGGTATATTCGAATATGTCCTCGAAACGGTTAATCTTCTGCTCATATACGCTGGTAACCCGTTCTTTTTCCTCATCAAGGAGCCCCATCTGGGAGATAAGGAAATCGACATAATAACGATACCCTTTATTGGTAGGGATCCGGCCTCCGGAAGTATACGGATGCGTAAGATACCCGCCTTCCTCAAGTTCGACAAAAATATTCCGTACCGTGGCCGAACTCAGGTTGAATTCCCGGGCGATCTCGTCTGAGGCAACCGGGATACCGCTTTTAATATACGAGTTCACCGTGGCCTCTAAAACCGACTTGCGCCGGGATTCAAAATTGGTATTTCTACTCATTGTATCGCTCCTGAGCTCTGAAAGGCGCCATTCAGCTCATTTCAATTGTCGGAATTGAAACTGTAATTATAACACAGCTTTACTTTTTGTCAACCTTTTAAGGCTTTTTGAGGCTTTTCCAATACCCCTACTTGAAGGACAGTTTTTGGCCATCGGCAGAAACATCTACCGTTATCGTATCTCCTGACTTTATCCGTTTTTCCAGGAGTTCGATAGAAAGCGGGTTCTGCAGGTATTTCTGTATCGTCCTCTTTAAAGGCCTTGCTCCGAAATAAACGTCAAATCCCTTCTGACCGAGGAATTCCTTGGCTTTCGGGGATACCTCCAGTTTGATCCCCTGCTGTGTTAATTTCGCGCGCAGTTGTTCCAGTTCTATATCCACGATCTTTTTGATGTTTTCCATATTCAAAGGGTTAAAAATAACTATATCATCTATCCTGTTCAGGAATTCCGGCCTGAAGGTGCGCCTGACTTCTTCCAGCAGTTTGTTTTTTATTTCTTGGTACTCCGTTTCTTCCCGCGACCCCTTAGCCGCCCCCTGGCGAAAACCGATCGCTCCCTGTTTCTGAATAAGCTCCGCCCCGATATTGGAAGTCATAATGATCACGGTATTGCGGAAATTTACCGTCCTCCCCTGTCCGTCGGTAAGCCTCCCCTCATCAAGTATCTGAAGCAGGATGTTGAAGACTTCCGGGTGGGCTTTTTCGATCTCATCCAGAAGAATGACCGAATACGGCCTTCTTCTCACTTTTTCAGTAAACTGTCCACCTTCATCGTAACCCACATATCCCGGCGGCGCCCCGATAAGCCGGGAAACGCTGAATTTCTCCATATATTCCGACATGTCTACGCGCAAAATCGCGTTCTCGTCATCGAATAAAAACCAGGCGAGTGCTTTAGCCAGCTTAGTCTTTCCCACGCCGGTCGGCCCCATAAAAATAAACGACCCCATAGGCCGGGTTTCATCGGACAATCCGGAACGCGAACGCCGTACACAATCGGAGATGATCGAAATAGCCTCATCCTGCCCCACAACCTTGGTCTTGAGGCGTTCCTCCATTTTTACCAGTTTTTCAGTATCGCTTTCCAAAAGTTTGGTTAACGGCACACCGGTCCATTCCGCAACGATTTTGGCGATATCTTCATCGTCAACCTCTTGCCGCAGCATGGGGGATTTCTTTTCCTTTTTGTCCAGTTCTTCGTTATATTTCTTGAGTTCTTCTTCGAGAACGATAAGCTTGCCGTATTTTATCTCTGCCACCGTGCCCAGGTCGCCTTCTTTTTCCGCGGCGGCGGCCTTATTCTTCAATTGTTCGATCCTGCCTTTTGCTTCCTGTATCCGGACAATGATCTTTTTCTCGCCCTCCCATTGTTTCTTTTTCCCTTCAAGGTCTTTTTTCAACAATTCAAGTTCATCTTCTATCTTCTTGAGCCGTTCGACGGCTGACTTGTCTTTTTCCTTCTTTAAAGCCTGCTTTTCGATCTCCAACTGCATGACTTTGCGCTGGATCACGTCAATTTCCACCGGCATACTGTCTATTTCCAGCCGAAGCCGTGAAGCGGCTTCATCAATAAGGTCTACCGCTTTATCAGGCAGGTTGCGTTCGGTAATATAGCGGTGCGATAACGCGGCCGCGGCAATAAGCGCGGAATCCTTGATGCGCACCCCGTGGTGCACTTCGTATTTTTCTTTGAGCCCGCGTAAGATAGAAACCGTATCCGCAACCGAAGGTTCATTAACAAATACCGATTGGAACCTTCTTTCAAGCGCACTGTCTTTCTCGATATATTTACGGTATTCATCCAGCGTGGTCGCCCCGATACAGCGCAATTGCCCGCGCGCAAGCAAAGGTTTGAGCATATTGGAGGCGTCTATCGCGCCTTCCGCCGCTCCCGCGCCTACGATGGTGTGCAATTCGTCTATAAAAAGTATTATCTGGCCGTTCTTACTTTGAACTTCTTTTAATACCGCTTTAAGCCGATTTTCGAATTCACCCCGGAATTTGGTTCCCGCGACCAGGCTGCCCATATCCAGGGAAATTATCTTCTTATTCTTCAGCCCTTCAGGGACATCTCCGGAAGTAATGCGCAAGGCAAGGCCTTCTACTATCGCGGTCTTTCCCACACCCGCCTCACCGATAAGCACCGGGTTGTTTTTAGTGCGCCGTGAAAGCACCTGCATTACCCTGCGTATCTCTTTATCTCTCCCAATTACCGGATCAAGCTTCATTTTTTTTGCCAGATCGGTAAGGTCCTGTCCATATTTTTCCAGGGCGTTGAATTTTTCCTCGGGATTTTCATCGGTGACCCGATGACTCCCGCGTATAGAACTGAGCGCGGTAAGCACCCGTTCTTTGTCTATTCCCAATTTATTGAATTCCTTTGCGATAACGGATTCATGATCGGCGAGTATAGCAAGGAGGATATGCTCAACGGAAATAAATTCGTCCTTGAGCGCCTGTGCTTCTTTTGTCGCGGCCTGCAATAAACGGTTCGTCCGGCCGGATAAAAACACCTGCGCCTCGGCCCCGCTTACTGCCGCGCGCTTCTGCAGATTATCCTCCACAATACGGATCATTGAGGGAATCTGTACTCCCATTTTATCCAATACGGACGCGATAAGGCTTTCTTCCTGCTTCAAGAGGGCGTAAAAAAGATGCTCCGGTTCAACCTGCTGATGCCCCGACTCAGTCGCGAAACTCACCGCCTCCTGCAAAGCTTCCTGTAATTTCACCGTCATCTTATCTATTCTCATCTCTCCTCCTCCCCAAGCTGTACCGGGTACCGATTCAAAGCTGTACCGGGTACCGACTTAAAGCTGTACCGGGTACCGATTCAAAGCTGTACCGGGTACCGACTTAAAGCTGTACCGGGTACCGATTCAATCGGGAACCTGTCCCCCTTGCTTATTAGCACCCTCTCCCGGAGAGTGCTAATTACTAGACAAAAAAAACTATTCTATAGTTTCCCTTTCAATAATTATCTTGATACCGCTTATGTTCACATGTTTGTCTTCCATAAGATAATGCACGTATTCCAATCTTTTCATGTCCTTTAAAGAATACAGCCGGCTTTTTTTTCCAACCCTTTTCGGACACACTACCCCGGACTTATCCAATTTTCGAAGAGTCCACACCGGCAATCCTACCAGTTTAGCCACTACGCTTATTACATACACCGGCTCATCCGGACTAATATTTATATCAAACAACCCCATATGCCCCCTTTTTGTTCTTTCTTAAGACAAATTAATGATAACATATGATGATTTATTTGTCAAGAAAAAATTACTAAAAAAATTATATAATCTAACTGTTATTAAAATTTATCAGTCATCCTAACGGCCTAATTTCTTTACATCCTTATCTTTCAATAACTTAAGAGACAATATCTTTGGGATGCTTGCTTTTATCTTTATCCCTTTTTGCTGATACTCTATCTCAATGACACTGCCCTCTTGATATAAAAGGTTCACCAGGTCCATACGCGCCAAAGGTATGAGAAATTCCAGGCGTTCCATCCTTGAAGACAGGTTTTTCTGGATCTCCTTAAGCAAGACGTCCAGATTAAGCTTCATTTTCGCGCTGATAGTAATCGGCGTAACCGCGATGTGCCCGTTTTTCACCGGAACAGGCTGCGAAAAATCTTCCTTGAGTTTTTCCAGCCAGCGTTTATCTTCTACCAGGTCGATCTTATTGAGTGCGACAATCACGGGTTTGTTTTCCGCCTCCAGCTCTCCCAGAACTTCGAATACCGCTTTATTATGCTGATACGCGCGCGGATGACTGACATCCAGCACATGAATGAGCACATCCGCTTCCGTGACTTCCTCGAGAGTAGCTTTAAAAGCCTCGATAAGATGATGCGGCAGCTTATGCAAAAATCCGACGGTATCGGACAGGACGACCTTTTCGCCGTTCGGAAGCTTCATGAGCTTGGACAAAGAATCAAGCGTAGTAAAAAGGCTGTCCTTAACCACTTGTCCGGAGCCGGTAAGGGTGTTTAAAAGCGTGGACTTGCCGGCATTGGTATAGCCGACCAGGGTAACCGACGGGATAAGATTATCCTTCCTTTTTTTGCGGATAGTTTTACGATGAAGGCTCAAATGCTTAAGGTCATTCTTCAGTTTCTCGATCCGTTTGCGTATTCTCCTGCGGTCCAACTCAAGTTTTTGTTCGCCGAGCCCGCTGGTCCCGATACCACCCCCTGTACGCGAAAGCACGAGCCCCTTTCCCACAAGGCGCGGCATGAGATATTGCAGTTGGGCGAGTTCAACCTGCAGCTTACCTTCCGGGCTATTAGCGTGCTTGGAAAAAATTTCCAGGATGAGCTGAGTGCGGTCAATAGTCTTCCTCTTTAATTGCGCCTCCAGATTTCTTTGCTGTGTACCGCTCAGGTCATGGCTGAAAATGACCGTATCCACACGCATCTCTTCACACATAAAAATCAGTTCCTGTACTTTACCTTTGCCTATAAAAAGATCCGGGGTAGCTTTATCCCGGGTTGAAACCACGTTATCAACGACCTCAACTCCGCAGGCAGAAGCCAGTTCTTCAAGCTCCGAGCCTATGTCTTCAACCATCCACTTATCTTGTTCCGTATCCAGATCAACCGTTACCAGCAATACTCTTTCCATACCCTCACACTTTCTTTTTAGTCTGATAGAAACGAGACAATGCGTTCGGCGGCGAGCTGCGGGGATTCTTCACCCACTTCGATCCAGCGCGTGCGTTTATCTTTGCGAAACCAGGTAAGCTGACGTTTAGCATAGAGACGAGTATTGCGCTTCATCAAATTTTTCGCTTCCGCAAAGCTTATGTGCCCATTGAGGTATTCCCCAACCTCGCGTATCCCGATCGCCTTTTCCGCGGTTTTGCTCAACCTGTTTTTCAAAATTTTCTTCACTTCTTTAACTAATCCCCGGGAAAACATCCTGTCCACGCGCCTGTCAATACGTTCATACAACTCCGCCCTTTCCGGGTTCAGGCAGAATATACGCACATCATATTTATCGGCAATCCCTTTCCGTTGTTTCTGCAGTAACGAAATCGGTTTTCCGGTGATATGATACACTTCCAGTGCCCGCACCACACGCCGGGTATCATGCGGATGGATCTTTGCCGCAGCCTCCGGGTCAATTTTTTTCAGGCGGGAATGGAGATAATCGCCTCCATGCTTCTCAGACTGCCGATATAGCCTCTGCCTGACTTCGGGGTTCTCCCCTCCCCCCGGGAATATCCCGTTTATGACCACGGACATGTACAATCCGGTACCTCCCGCAAAAAGAGGTGTTTTCCCTTTTTCAGAGATCTCCCGAATTTTCTTTACCGCTTCACGACGGAAACGGGAAACATTATACTCTCTTCCGAGGGGGATAAAATCGATGAGATGATGAGGTATTTTCTTCCGCGTTGCCCGCGGCGGCATTGAAGTGAGAATATCCATGCCTTGATATACCTGCATGGAATCACAAGAGATTATTTCCGCGTTTATCTTTTTCGCTACCTGTACGGCTATATCCGTTTTTCCCGATGCGGTCGGCCCCACCAGAAACACTATTCTCGGCTTCATTTAAGGAAAAATCTTTGTGGGATACCCTTCCAAAGCGAGTTTTTTAACCAATGCTTCCGCTTCTTTCCGGGAATTCACTTTTCCCACCCGCACGCGGAAATTCGTCTTTTTCGCCGATTCAAATTTTTCCAAGTATGCCGCATACCCTTTCGTTTTCAGTTTCTTCACCAGGTTTTGCGCGTTCAGGCTTTTGGAAAACGACCCTACCTGCACCGTATAGAAAAAATCGGCAAGCACAATGTCTTTATCTATACGCACTTCCGGGCTCAACGGGCACTCCTGTTTCAGCCGCTCCGCGTAATTTTGTGCCTGCTGGGTATCGCCTTTTTTCACCGCGATCTGGTTTAACCGAAAATACAGCGCGGCCTTAAGATTAGCCTCCGGGAACTTATCAAGTATCTCCTGATACTGTTGTTCCGCCTCGGTGAAATTCCCCCTCAAAAAATAGGTATCACCCAGGCCTAGTTTCGCTTCTGCTTTAAACCCACTTTCCTTGAATTCCCTCAGGATTATCTCGAAGATATCGGACGCGCGTAAAAAATTCCCCACTTTCAAATAACTGAGGCCCAGCAAATAGTACAATTCATCCATATCCCGGGAATATCCCTGCCGGGAAAGGATGTTCTCCCCTTCTTTGATGGCTTCGTCATACTTGGCGTTCAGAAAATAGGTTTTCAACTTATCCAGATTCGAGGCAAAGGAGACGGCGGGCAAGAGCATTGTTACGCATAAAACTACCGAGAAAAAGCCGGCATTTTTTTCAAACCCTTTTGTTTTATTCACCTGAACTCACTTTCTTTTTTTCCAGGGAGATCTTTTTCTGCAATTCCAGGACCAATCCGTGCCGACGCTCTTTTTCTTCCTTGGGAACACTATCCGCCCAGCCGAAAGCCTCGGAATGCGGCCGGGGCGAATACTTGAAAATATAAGCGCCGTCAAAACGAACTTCTTTCACCAGATCGTATGTCTCCTGAAAATCGTTCTCCGTTTCCCCGGGAAAA
>JBAZGE010000059.1:0-3176 GCA_041653035.1 Candidatus Omnitrophota bacterium | reverse complement strand
CACGATTATATCCGTGGTCAACATCCCGCCTGTAACAATTGTACGATAATTCCGCGCTAAATCCAAATAAAAATTTCGAGAGTACCCGCGATTCATAAGTTTGAGTATTTTATCCGACCCTGCCTGCACCGGCAGATGCAGGTATTTTTTTAGCTTGTCCAATTCAACCATGGTTTTAAACAATTCGGCGGTCGTATCCCGCGGATGCGAAGTGATAAAACTGAACTCTTTCAACCCCTCGATTCCATTCACCATTTTCAACAAACCGGCAAATGATACCGGCGGTTTTTCGTTCTCGTTTTCATCCCGCCTTTTTGCTTCCCGGTTTTTCACTTCCGGGTTCGAGACATACGCATTCACATTCTGCCCCAGCAAAGTCACCCTGGTCACCCCCGACGTAACCGCTTCTTTAATCTCTCGCATAATATCCCGGCAATCCCGGTGATGCAATTCTCCCCGCACATACGGGACCACGCAGTACGAACAATAATTCGAGCATCCTTCGGAAATCACCACATAAGCATGATTCTTATCTTCGTAGAACCCGGTGTGATAAATCTCCTCCGGACGGATCATTCCTTCTGTTTCCCATAATTTCCTTTCAAACAGGTTCAGGCCGATGCCTTGATGCGCGGGCGCGCCGAAGCACTTTTTCACCATTTCCGGGATCTTATCGATATCCGACGGCCCCGCCACGAAATCAACCTCCGGGGCGCGTTCGAAAATCGCCTCTTTGTAATTCTGGGCCATACAACCGACGACGCCTATAACAGGCCGCGTACCGCGTTTCGCATTTCCCTTTTTACCCCGGGACCAGAACTTAGCTATCCTGCCGACCTCGCTCCAGACCTTATCCTCAGCGTGCTGACGGACGGAACAAGTAACCAAAATGACAACATCAGCCGTATCCGAAGATTCCACAATCTTAAATCCTTCCTTCTTTAAAAGTCCGCCGATCACCTCCGCATCACGGACATTCATTTGACACCCCAGAGTCCGAATGAACACTTTTTTTGTTGTAACTTCTTGTTTCATAGTAAATTGTGTAATTTCAAATCCCTGTTTTAAGGTTTACATAAAACTGTCTAAACCGATGAATGTGCGAGACACATTAAGCTTAAAAATTAAATTCTAATTACTTTGTACTACAGGGTCATATTTAGACACTTTTAAGATATTCCCAATTAAATCTACGCCTGCCCCGGTTATTTTTTCATCATAAAAATAGGTTATAAAAAGCCAATTATGAGAAATATGTGATTGAAAACGATTTTGTTTCTTAAAAATTAGAAGATCTCATAGGAAAAACATACCATCATCAATATTATCCGACCTTAACCTTTCTTGAGCATCTACAACACCGCAATTAATACCAAACTTAAATATTAAATTCCGCAACGGATCTTTACCATTAAGAAAATCAATGAAATTAGGCGGAATTGAATAATTGCATTCTGCAAGTCTACATGAAATATGCTTAACCAAATAACCTAATAATAAAGCAAATTGTTGTTTACCCTGACCGGGGTAAACATTTTCCAAATCAACCTGCTCCTCGGCAATAATTTCAACAGAATTCTTATCTATATATAACATAAAATTGTCATATGCTTTATCATATGGTTGACTTCGTTCATTATTGCAAATTCTACATAAAGAAGCATTGAATTTTAATCTCTTCGAGTCTAACCCTCTTATAGGCTGTGTCGTCTTTCCAGAAAACCGAACTAAATCTTCTTTTGAATTGAAACATCTTTTCAATTGACTCTTTTTATACTTATGCTCCCGAGTTGTCGCTGAATTTCCACACCACCAACAATATTGCATACCTTAAATCCTTATTCTATTTTTCCATTTAATTAAGCTCTCAATGTCAAAAACTGTAAAAACCGGATAATTCCTGTAATCGCGTTTCGGCTTGAGCCAGCTTTTTTTGATCCAATAATATAATGTCTCCCGATGAACTCCTAAAATTCTCGCTGTCTGGGTCATGTTGTATCTTTTTGCTGATCGCTTGGTGCATTTATGAAAGATCTTTTTATCGCATTCTTCAACCTGGCTATCTATGACCTGCTCTTTATTCCTTTTTTCCTCTATTAGTTTTTCTAAAGCTCGTCTTTCTGCTTCAAATAATATTTCAAGAACCATTTCGTATCTTAACTGCTCTTCGCTGCCATAGGGATAAACCTTGATTACTTTCCCCTCTTTATCACAAAGAACCAGATCCTTTTTTAAAACCGTTCATAGGCACCTCCGGTTTCTTTATGTTTTCTAAACCTCCAAGGTAGAATTTTTGAAACAATTTATCTCGACTTCATTGAATTGATGAAGAATTTACCTACCCCCGTAAGAAAAACTGCCAAGTTGATTATTGATATGGTGGCTTCAAAATACTTTTCCCCGGTTTTCGGATTAACATCCCAAAAGGTAAATTTATCTTGTTTTGAACAAAGCTCTACGTGACTATGAGAAACTGCATTTCTTAATGACCTCATAAAAGAAGCAATATCGCTTTTGGTGTTTTTAATATTTTCAAATAAATCCAATATATAATCCACATGGTTTAATCCGAGGTTGTGGGCATCTTCAACGACTTGCTTCTCCATATACTCATAACTAATTGGCGTCTGCCTCTTCCAGAACTCCAACGGATAAACTAGCAATCCATAACACAACATTAACATAACACCGGGATTGGGATAATAAAAGTCGCTCAACTTCGGATCTGAAATAACCGATCCAAGAAAGCTCGAATGGACCTCTTTGAAATGATTTTTTTGTTTATTCCGCTCAAAATGAATTAAAAATTGCCCTGTCAGAAAACAATATCCGGGAATAAAATTTGGTTCTATTCTGTTTTCCACCTTATTTACCCTTCGCTCATTTTATTACTGTTTTATCCTATCCACCGCGATCAACGACCAAAATCTTACGGCCCTTTTTCCTCAAAGAGGCTTAGATAATCTTTATAGACAAACAGCCGACCATATCGCTTGCCCTTATCCTTAGGAACTAAAATTCCTAGTTTTACAAATCGATCAACCAATTGATTTGCCGCTTCGCGCGATAAATCAGCAACTTCCTCGATTTTTCTGACATTTATTATGGGGATCCTATATAAGTTTTTCAACAACACAATAGCATTCTTACTTGCTCTACCTAATTCTGATACTCTC
>JBAZGE010000058.1:0-11249 GCA_041653035.1 Candidatus Omnitrophota bacterium | reverse complement strand
AATTACCGGAACAAAAACCGCTGACTCCGGAACCGGCACCGGAGCCGCAAACAACTCCTCAAACCGAAACCCCTCCCGAGGTAAAGCTCCCTGAACCATCACCCCGGGGTGGATCCCCTGAACCGGGAATTCCCTCGGTTCCTGAGGCCAAACTTGAAATACCGACACCCGATCCACCGACCGCGCCTCAGCCTAAAACTCATCTTGAGGCAAATATCCCTGAACTGCCGCCCCAAGATAAAATTCCCGAACCGAAAATTCAACCGGATCCGAAGCCGGAACCGCAACCCGAGACTCCAGTACAGCCAGCCGCCGGGATAGAGAATAAACCGGGCTCCGAACTCAATCCGCGCCAAAAAGAACTTCTTGAGAAACTGAAAACTCTGAAAAAAATTACGCGGAAGGATTACGCGCAGATGTTCAATATTTCCGTACCCACTGCCGCCCGCGATTTAAAAGAACTGACGGACAAAAAACTACTCCAGCCCAAAGGCCCTCTGGGCCCCGGCCGCTGGTACGAGATACCCTCATGAATATAGCCGGCCTTTCGGTAAAACGCCCCATAAGCGTCTCCATGTTTTTTATCGGTATAATCATTATCGGCATCATCGCCTTTGCTATGCTTCCCGTAGAGATGATGCCCAACATAAGCTTCGGCGACATCACCATTAACATCGACGTGCGCGGCGGCATACCCGCTTCAGAAGTTGAAAAACGCATTTCAAAACCGGTTGAAGAAGCGGTAGGCAGCGCCAACAACCTGAAAAACATCCTGGCTATCTCAAAAGAAGGGAATGCGACCATTATTCTCGAATTCCAGCCCGGCACAAACATGGAATTCGCGGCTTTAGACGTGCGCGAAAAATTCAACCGCGTCAAAAACAAACTCCCCCCCGAGATCGAAAAACCTATCATCGCCAAATACGAATACATGGATGTCCCGATCATGATCATCGCCGTCACCAGCAAATTCCGCACCCCGGAAGAGATCCGTAAGATCGTGGACGAACAAATAAAAGACCGTATCCAGAGGATCGAAGGGGTGGCGCGCGCGGAAATAACCGGCGGACGGGAAGGAAAAATCCTGATCGAAGTCGACCAGCGCAAACTGCAGGCCTACGGACTGTCCATCAACCGGCTGGTCAGCATCATCAACGTCAACAATATCAACCTTTTGGCCGGAGAGGTAAAACGAAACCGGGATAAATATTTAGTCAGGACTATAGGGGAATTCGAAAGCCTGCAGGAAATTGCAGATCTGGCGATCGCGACCACAAAAGAAGGCTCGGTCATCAGGGTAAAAGACGTTGCCAAGATAAAAGACTCCTTTCTGGATCCGGTTGACTACGCGCGCCTGAACGCCCAGCCGGTCGTCTCAATCTATGTACAAAAAGAATCGACCGCCAACACCGTCAATATCGCCAGATTGATCCATAGAGAATTAAAAAAATTTAAAGAAGTCCTCGATAAAGACATCGACATAACCCCGACTTTTAATCAGGCGGAGGTCATCGAGTCCGCGGTCAAGCAGGTCAAATCCGCGCTCTGGCAGGGGGCGCTCCTGGCATCGGTGGTACTTTTTTTATTCCTCAGGGATATCCGCCTGGTGAATATTATCGCCGTATCTATCCCCGTAGCCATACTCGCAACGTTCTCCTGCATGTACGCCAGCAAACTGACCATAAACGTCATGACCCTGAGCGGACTTGCCCTGGGAACAGGAATGCTGGTGGATAACTCTATCGTGGTTTTGGACAATATCTTCAAAAAGCGGGACGAGTTTCTGGGAGACAAGGTAAAACTTGCCGACGCCATTACAAATCCCCGGCTGATGGACACAAGCATCAAACAACTGTCTATTGAAGGCTCCGAGGAAATGCTCCTTGCCATCGTCGCCTCAACGCTCACCAACATCATCGTTTTTATTCCCCTGTTGTTTATCAATCCGGAAACGAAATTACTTTATGGCGGGATCGCCTTGACCATCACTTACTCGCTTTTCGCGTCCCTGCTGACAGCCATAACTATCGTTCCCATGGGCATGGCCCGGCTCAGATTCACGTTTTCTCAAAAACAAAAAGAGGATATTCTGCTTGCAAACATCGCTCAGCCGGCTCCCGAAGGAACTCCGAAGAACAAAGAAAGCGCCCCCGAACACATTGAGGGCCCGTCTCTGATCGAGGCCATCCACCAGGCCGCGCCTGAACCGCCCAAACGCCTCATAATTTCCTTTGCTTCTATTTATAAAAGCCTCATCTCGATTATTTTGTCATTGCGTTATTTAGTGATTATTCTCGCCCTCCTGCTCTTTGCGCGGGTGGCAAAAGAAGCGAAAACCCTGGAAAAAGAATTTATCGGGATCGCCGAACAGAATAAATTCACCATTTTCGTCGAGCTGCCGACCGGCACCAAACTGGATGTTTCCGACCGTATCGTAAAAAAGGTGGAAGAAATAGCGAAAAATGTCCCCGAAATAAAGAACGCGACCGCGAAGGTGGAGCCCTGGTCAAGCAAGGTATACGTGGAATTAAACCCCCTGAACCAGCGGAAACGGACCACACAGGAAATAATCAACAGCATGCGCCCCTTGACGCAAAAGATCGAACCCGCCTTCATATATTTTGAAGAGCCGGAAGAAGTCGGAACCAAAGAAATCATTGTCGAGCTTTACGGGAACGATTACGATAAGTTAAAAAGCCTTGCCGTACAGTCCGCGCAGAGACTGCAGTCGATCCCTAAATTCACCGACGTTAAAATCCGCATGCGCGAAGGGCGCCCTGAATGGCAGTTATATATCGACAAACGGGAAGCGGCGTTATTCGGGCTGACCGTGGAAGACATATCCCTGGCCCTGCACACGCACATGCGCGGGCTGGTAGCCACCCGCTTCCGGGGAGACCCCACAGAAGCCCCGATGGTGCGGCTCCAGGAACCGCTCCCCTACCGGTTATCCCTTTTCGCCCCGGAAACCCCGGAAGAGATCCCCGCGTCGGCAATAGATATTTCAAAAGACGGCCAGGGGGAAAAATCCGATAAATTAACGAAAGAAGTGGAGACCATCGTCCGGCTCGAAGAACGATACCGCCAGTCAATCGACGATCTGCGCCGGATCAGCCTGATCACCCCCGACGGACTACAGATATACCTTTTCCAGATCACCAAATTCAACTATGATATCGGCCCCAGCGAGATCTGGCGAAAAAATAAATCCCGCATGGTACAGGTAAGCGCCAACACAGGGGGAGTCGCCCTGGGTACGGCGGCCGGGAATGTCAGAAAAGCCCTCAAGGACCTTCCTTTACCTAAAGATTATTTTTGGCAAATCGGCGGCAATTATGATAAAATGATTTTAAATGAACAGGAGTTGCAATCAGCGCTGGCATTAAGCGTTATCTTAGTCTATATGGTGCTGGCATGCCTTTTCGAATCTTTTATCCAGCCCTTCATTATTCTGGTAACCGTTCCCCTGGGCGCGATAGGGGCGATCGCCGCCCTGCTCTGGACCCACAAAGCGGTCGGGTTGGGGGTGCTTATGGGAGCGCTCATGTTGGGAGGGATCGTGGTCAATAACGCCATAGTCCTTATTGACCGCGTAAATTTCCTGCGGACAAAGCCGGGCGCCGGGTATGATACCCGGAAAGGAACACGCAGCGCGGTTGTCTTGGCATCCTATGACCGCTTACGGCCGATCCTGATGACTTCCCTTACCACGATCCTGGGGCTTATCCCCCTGGCTCTGGACAAAAGCGAATCTTCCAATCTCTGGTCGCCGCTTGCCATCACCATGATCGGAGGAATGACCGTTTCCACCTTCTTAACGCTTTTTGTCATCCCGTGTGTTTATATGATCACCCGGGATTTCACTTGGACAAAAAAATAGCAAGAAAATCGCTTCACACGAACCGTTCAGCGATAACTTCCTTGCCGGCAGGCAAACCAGCCGGCGATTTCAGTGGTTAGGAAAGTGTTTTATACTTTCCTATACCATAAAAAATCCTCCGAAGCTCTCCGAAGCTCTTTTCTTGAGCGAAGGAGAGCGAAGGAGAAATGATGCAACCATGGAGGCGAAATGAATTCTAAAAAGATGTATCTCTTGATCGGCGCGTTCATTCTCTTCTGGATCGTTTTTATCGCCTGGGGAATGTTCAAGACCAACATCAAACTGGCGCAGGAAAAATTCTTGCCGCAGATCAACAAAGGGGCCAAAGGAGAAACGAAACCGGGCGAGACGCCGCAAGAGGAACAACCGGCGGGCCCGGGAGGAAGCGGCCGGCAAAAATCCTCCGGCACGCCTCAGGGGGAACAAAAAATTACCGGCCTGATGCCGGAAGAACCGCCCCCGTTAATGGTCCGTGTTTTCAAGGTCAAACCTATAAACTTCCAGGACAACTTACCGGTAATGGGAACGGTAAAAGGCAAAACCGAGATCCCGCTTAAATTCGAAGTATCCGGAGTGATAAACAAGATCAATTTCCGCGAGGGGGAAAAGATAAAAAAGGGGGATGTGATCGCCTGTATCGACCCCAAAGATGTCCAGTTGAAATACGTATACGCCAAGAATAAATTCAATTCCACGCAGGCCTCCGCCAATTCCGCAAAAAAAAGGCTTGAGGTATTTCAAAAACTGTATGACGCGGGAGCGATCCTTAAAACAAAACTGGAGGAAATAGAACTGGAATATGAAAGCGCTAAATACCAGGTGGAAACCGCGCGCAGCGAGATGGACCTGGCTGAAAATGAATTAGGAAAAACCTGCATTACCGCCACCAAAGACGGGGTTATGGGCCCCCGGGAAGCGGAAGAAGGGCAGTTTATTACCCAACAGGATAAAGCCGGGACACTCTTTGAAATAAGAGAGGTCTTCGTTGAAGTAGGGGTCGTGGAACGGGATATCGACAAGATCAAGATCGGACAAAAAACCAAGGTTTTCGTGGACGCCTACCAGAACTCCCCGTTCGAAGGGACGGTCGCCTACATCTTCCCGGTAGTAGAAGGAAAAAGCCGCACCCTGACCGTAAAAATAAAGGTCGATAACCCTGAAAGCCAATTGCTGCCGGGCATGTTCTCCCGGGCGGAAATACTTCTCCATGAAGTACAGAACGCCCTGATAGTGCCCATGACCAGTCTTTACCCCACCGGAAATATTTACCGCGCGCCGGTCATCCCCGCCGAAACAATAAAAACCGACGAGGACGGATTCCAGACCGGCAGACTGGAGATGCGCACGGTCACGGTCCCTTACAAAACCAGCGACTACGCGCAGGTCTCGGAAGGGCTGAAAGCAAACGATTATATCGTCACCGAAGTACAGGGGGAATTCAAAGACAAAGCCAAGGTAAAAATCGTCGGCACCGAAGAAAGCAGTTTTTAGGAGGAACGGTTAGCGAACAGCCCCTGCCGCACTGTCGGTCAAGAACCGGGCTTTGAGCAACCCCTCAGCCCATTCTCCCTGCGCGGTAGAATCCCACACGATCCCTCCTCCTATCCCCATTTCACCGGATTGGCCGCTTATAAGCAGGGTTCTGATGGGAATGTTGAAATACATATCCCGGTCGGGAGAAATATAGCCGATCGCCCCGGTATAGATCTTCCGTTCTTCAGCCTCGAGATCTTTGATGATCTCCATAGCCCTGATCTTCGGGGCTCCGGTAACCGATCCGGAAGGAAAAATCGCCGCGAAAAGGTCACACAGCGAGATACCGCGGGGAACCGTCCCTGTTACCGTCGATGTCATCTGATAAAGGGTCCGGTATCCGGTAACGGTAAAAAGCTTCGGGGCCCGGACAGCATTTCCGATCTTCCCTATGTCATTTCTAAGCAGATCGGCTATCATTACGTTTTCGGCTTTATTTTTATTGTCGGACGAAAAACGGATACGCGCCAGGATATCGGAAAAAAGGCTTTGCCCACGCGGCCAAGTACCTTTCATGGGTTCCGTAATAACCTTGTTTCCTTCTTTTTTAAAGAACCGTTCCGGAGAAAGCGACAATATCTTGAATTGCTCGGTCTCGATGTAAGCGGGATACGGAACCGGCTGATTGTAAAGAAGGGTGGAATAAAGAGCTCGCGCACTTCCACGGAGGGTAAAAGCAAGTTTGATGCAATAGGTGATCTGATAAACTTCACCGGCGTTGATATAACTCCTGATACGTTCGATATTCCGCGCGTAAGCCGGCCGCGTGATATTAAGGCTGATATCGCGCACCTCTGCCGTATCCTCTCGTTCCGGGGAGAAACGCCGGAAGGCGGGTTTCCGGTACGCTCCCATAAGCAAGAGAGGAAAACCATATTCTTTTCCGTCATACAGCCGTTCTTCAAAACAATACCCGGCCTCGTATGAAAAAAACCCGGCAACATAATAGCCGGCCCGGAGAAAACGTTCGGCCTCTTTCAAAGAATCAGCTAACAAACTTGGGGAAGTACAACAGACCGTGGCAACCGGACGGGTAAATAAGAGCGGTTTTTTCTCAAATTCAATAAGGATGTTCATGGCCTTCAGAAAGGCCTGGGTGCCCCGTAATCATCCCGGGGGTAAAGGTCAGGACCTTGTTGGCAGCCCAACCGGAGAACCGGTATCGCTCGGCTGGTTAAAAATATCTGAAAAATAGCCCCAACCGGATTCGAACCGGTGTTTAATGGCTGAGAACCATTCGTCCTGACCAGGCTAGACGATGGGGCCGTAACTACAAATTCTACCATATTTTAGGGGGGCGTCAATAATTTTATTGACGCCCCCCTGCCGGTAGTATATACTTTTTATCATGGATATCGGCTTAGGAACAAGCGTAGACAAGAATCCTCTGGTGGCAGTCAAAGAGGCGATGCGGCAGGCAAAGGAAGGAATAGGGAACGAAACCGCCGATCTCTCAATCGTTTTCGCCTCCGGCGACTTTTCTTACAGCAGTATCCTGAAAACCCTCGCCGGCCTTATGCCCGGTATTTCTATAATCGGTTCCAGCGGGACAGGGATCATTTCTTCACACGGTATACAACAGCACGGATTAAGCCTGCTGCTTATCCGCCTATCCGAAGGAATGTTTATCCACTCGTCGTATTCCGATAACCTGAGCGCTAAAGAAAGCCTGCGTGCCGGAGAAGAACTGGGAGAAAAGCTGATGAGCGGCCTCCATAATATTCCGCGCAGTTTCAGCACCATCTTTTACAACGGGTCGATGGGAGAAAGCTCGAATTTCGCCTACGGACTGCAGGAAAAACTGGGAAGAAGTTTCCCTCTCGTCGGCGCCTTCCTAACCGACCCCATACGTTCACTGCGGACGCATCTATTATTAAACCAGGATGCCTTTACCGATGCCTGCGTAGGAATGATCTGGGGAGGAAAGTTAAATTTCGGGATCGGCACGAAACACGGATGGAAACCGCTGGGAAAGCCTCATACCGTAACCTCTTCGGTCGGCAATGTTGTATCAACGATAGACGACCAGCCTGCGGTACAATTATACGCGGATTACCTGGGAACCGAAGTTTCGGAATTAAAAAAAGAGTTAAAACACATCTCTGTTTTATACCCTATGGGGCTGGATGTTCCCGGAGAAAATGAATACCTTTTGAGGAATATTATATCCATAGAGAACGACGGGGCGCTTATCTGCCGGGGGAATATCCCCGAAGGGACCTCAATCCGCATCATGATCGGGACTAATGAAACCTGCCTGGAGGCGACACGGCAGGCGGCGGAAGAAGCGGTCAATAATTTTACCGGCACTATAATGAGCCACAAGAAACAACAGATAAAAAAATTTGCCCTGGTGTTCAGTTCTTTTTCCCGGTACAATCTTCTGCGCAGGATGGCCGGCAAAGAGATAGAAATCATAAAAGCAACACTTGGCGAAGACACCCCTATCGCGGGAGTATATACATCGGGAGAACTCGCCCCGTTACGCGAAGCCGCCTATCGGGGTCAGTTATACTTTCACAATCAAACCGTAAACGTATTGATCATAGGAGGTTAGGCGTGTTCGCTTTTCTGGCAATATTTTTTCTGTTCGCGGCCCTTTATCTCGGATTCCTTCTAACATCCAAAAGCGACAAGATAAAACAAAAACAGGTGGAAATAGATAAACTCAAGCGCACTGTTGATGAAATGGACGAACAGGCAAAACTGGTCGTGCGCACCGACATAGAACTAAACAAAACCCAGGAGGAACTCGATAAAAAAATTATCGGCCTTTATGTCCTGCAAAAAATTTCCCGTTCCATAAGCACTTCGCTGGAGGAACGCTGGATCTATAAAAGTATCGAAATGGAGACGATAAAAGAACTCGGCTTCGAAAAATCCCTCGCCTTTTCTTTCGATAAAAAAGAAGGGGGATTTGTTACCAAGATCAACCTCGGTTACCCGGAAAATGAGCTGGAAAAAATAGAAACATTCCTGGGAAAAAATCAGGAGTTCTGGCTTAACTTTATTACCCGGGAAAAAACCTTCTCTTCTTTTTCCCTGCCTGAAGGATTGGCGGTACGGGAAGAAATAAACGGGATTTTCAAGATCTCCGCCTTTGTTATATCTCCCATCCTTGCTAAAGAAGGAAACAAGGGGTTCCTTCTGGTGGGAACGGAAAGCCTCGATGTCCCGATTACCGAAGGAGATGAGGAACTGATCACCATCCTCGCCAACCAACTCGGGCAATCCCTGGAAAATGCCCGTTTGTTCGAAAAAACCTGGCGCGCGCAGCAGGAACTGGAAAAGAGGGTGGAAGAAAGAACCCATGAATTAACCCAGGCACTCGAAGAAAAGGAAAAAATCAGCAAGCGAAAAAGCGACTTTGTCTCCAGCGTTGCGCATGAGCTCAGGGCGCCGCTGACTTCTATCAAAGGATACGCGGCTATATTAAGCAGCGGCAAGCTGGGGATCCTGCCTGAAGACGCCCGCCTGCGTATAGAGAAACTGAACAAACACAGCGATGAACTTGTCCAGTTGGTAAACGACCTTTTGGATATCGCGCGCATTGAATCGGGAAAAGTAACCATGCGGCAGGAACCGGCAGGACTGAAAAAGATAATCGAAGAAACAATCGATCTTTTGTCCGTGCAATGCAAAGAAAAACAGATCGAACTGTCTTCACATCTGGGGGAAGAAATTCCCAATGTACTGGTCGACCTTATTCAAATAAAACGCGTATTCATCAATCTTATTAATAACGCGATAAGGTTCACGCCGAAAAACGGACAGATCAACGTGTTCGTCCATAAAATTATCGGCGGGATCCAGATCGATATCAGCGATACCGGATGCGGGATCCCCGCGGACGCCCTGGAAAAAATATTCAATGAATTCTACCGCGTGGATAACGCGATCAATATGCAAGTTAAAGGGACCGGACTGGGCCTGGCACTGGTAAAGAACATCATTGAAGCCCATAAAGGAAAAACCTGGGTAAAGAGCAAACTCGGCGAAGGTTCAACGTTCAGCTTCACTTTACCGCATGTATAAAATTGAGGGGGCCCAATGGCAATCAAAATACTGGTCGTAGACGATGATCCGGATATCCGTGATGTGCTCCGGCTAACGCTGGAAGGCGATAACTATGAGGTGACGGAGGCGGCTAACGGAGAAGAAGCGCTCAGAACTATCGCCTCCAAAACGCCGGATCTGGTACTCATTGACTACCAAATGCCGATCATGAACGGGATGGAGGTCTGCCATACGGTTAAAAAAGACATCCTGTTGAGGCATTTACCGGTAATAATGGTTACCGGAAAAGGGGAGGTAAACGATAAGGTGGACGGCTTGGACTCCGGCGCGGACGATTATATAGTAAAGCCGTTTGAACCCAAAGAACTGCTCGCCCGTATTCGCATGGCGCTCAGACGCACGGAAATCGACCTGGAGGCAAACCCTTTGACGCGGCTGCCGGGAAACGTATCTATTTTAGGAGAGCTCTCCCGCCGGCTGGAGAGCGGAAAACCCTTCGCGGTCTGTTATTTAGACCTGGATAAATTCAAAGCCTACAACGATACCTACGGATTTGAGCACGGCGACGACGTCATACGGGAAACCGCGCGCGTCTTGATACGCGTCACACAGGAAAAAGGAAACCCGGATGATTTTGTGGGACATATCGGCGGCGACGACTATGTGATCGTCACCACGACGCAGCAGGTCGACAACCTGTGCCAGGCCGTCATTGAGAGGTTTGAACAGATCATCCCTTCTTTTTACAATGAAGCCGACAAAAAAAACGGCTATATTTCTTCCCATGACCGGAAAGGCAATGAAATTCGGGTTCCGCTCCTGTCCATATCCATCGGGGTTGTTTCGAATGAATACCGAAAAATAGACCACGTTGCCCAAATAGGAGAAATAGGCGCCGAATTAAAAGCCTTTGCCAAACGCCTTGGAAAAAGCAATTACATAAAAGACCAGCGCGCCGACGACAGATAAAAAAAGGACGGTTCTCAAAAAAAGAGGACAAAAAAAAGGGGACGGTTCTATTTTTTAAGAGCAACGCAACAGAAAAAAATAGAACCGTCCCCTTTTTTTTGTCCTCTTTTTTATTTATGCGGAGGGAGGGAGTTGAACCCTCACAACCTTTCGGCCAACAGCCCCTCAAACTGTCGCGTCTGCCATTCCGCCACCCCCGCGTCGCTCGCTATAGACTGGGCAATGCTTGTAATAGTAAACCTGGTCACGCTCTCGCGCTTCCGCTCGTGCTAATCTCGCTATCTCGGGACGCTCGCTCCCCAAAGGGGAAACTGCGTTTCCCCTTCTGGCGCGCCCTCGCCTGAAACCGCTCGGTCGCTGTCATCCCCTTCCTCTTACATCTTTCCTGCTTCCCTTAAGGGGAAAAAAGCTTTTTCCCCTTAAGATCCCCTTTGCTATGTCTTTAACAGCACCGGATTTTAACACCCCTTTTTGTCTGCCTTCGGCAGACAGCTGTTAAAAACATGCCGTTCGCAATACGGATTTTTACGAGCTATGAGCTAAACCCATCACTAAGGAATAATAGATTAACACTTCCCGGCTGAAAACTCAAGCAGAATTTAGAACAAACTTAACTGTTTTTCGGCACGGTCTCCCTTGTCATCCCCGAAAATTGAAATAGTGCCGTATTCTCCATCGAAACCGGGGTTAATGGTCAACTGTCCTTCTCTGGTTTTAATGATTCCTTCGGCCACACTTTTCGGGAAACCCTTCAGTAACTCCTCTTTCGAAAGATTAAGCAAGATGTTGAATTCTGTCCCGTATTTCGCCACCAGGCTTAAATAATCCCGGGCGGCGCTCAAAGACCCTT
>JBAZGE010000057.1:0-11567 GCA_041653035.1 Candidatus Omnitrophota bacterium | reverse complement strand
GTGCAGCGCAGGGATATTTTTTCACCGGTCAGGCTGGTGGGCGCGGAAAACCCGGATGACGAAACTAAAAAGGTTTTGTCGGCATTGATCAAAGAGCTGAAACTGGTCGGCATATCATGGGGTGAGAATCCGGAGGTGATAATAGAGGATACAAAAGTTAATAAAACCTATTTCCTTAAAACCGGCGATACAATCAGCAAATTTAAAATAGAATCTATCCTTAAGGATAAAGTGATATTGGAATCCGAAGGCCAGAAGATGGAATTAATGTAAATGAAAAAAATAATCTTGGTGATTTCAATCTTATTTTTTACGGGTTTAAATTTTAGCCTGATAGATGCCCAGCCTGTTTCCGAAGAAAAGCCTATTGTCGAAGAAAAGCCTGCTTCCGAAGAAAAGCCGCTTGCCGAAGAAAAAACTATTCCCGAAGAAAATCCGCCGGACGTAAAAAATCCGGAGACAAAATCTCCGCAGGCAGAAGCCTCCCGTGATCCTTTTTCCGGTTTGTCCAGAAAGATATCCCTGGATTTGCGCAGTATGGACATAATGGATACGGTTAAGTTTTTGTCCAAGCAGGGGGATTTGAATATTGTCGCCACTAAAAATGTCAGCGGAAAAGTAACCGTGTTTTTAAAGGATGTGACCATCTCCGATGTCCTTGATATAATCCTGCTTACCAACAGCCTTGCCTGTGAGAAAAAAGCGGGGATAATCACGATAATGACGGAGGCTGAATATGAGGCGTTTTATGGGCAGAAATATACCAGCAAATTAAAGTCCAAGACCATAACCCTTAAATACGCCGATCCCGCCAGGATAGGCGCTATATTAGGCAGCCTGAAAAGCTCGGTCGGCAAAGTGATCATTGATCCGGCCACCGCCATGATCATTCTGATCGATACCCCGGAGAAGATACAAGAGATGGAGGATGCGGCTATTAAGGCGGATCTTTCTACGGTTAGCCGGGTTCTCCCTACGGTCAGGGAGACATTCGAATTGGAATATGCCAAGATCGGCGAAGTGAAAGGGGAAATAACCAAGGCGTTAACCAAAGACATCGGGACTATCGAGGTGGATGAACGGACGAACAAGCTTGTGGTGACGGATTTGCCCCATAATATGGAAAGGATCAAGCAATTGGTGGCGGCTTTTGATTCCAAGACCAGGGAGGTGCTTATTGAGGCAAAGATCATCGAGATAACCTTGAATGATAATTTTGCTATGGGCGTGGATTGGAAAAAAGTCTATGGCGTGGCAATGGATTCGATGACCTTGACCGGCACCTTTCCGTTCAGCGCCCCCATTTCCACCGGTTCTTCCATGAAACTTAATGTGGGGACGCTGGACAGCGATAAATACGAGTTCGCTTTAACGCTGATAAAGGGTTTCGGCAGGTTGAAGGTGGTTTCTTCGCCGCATATCGTCGTCTGCAACAACGAAGAGGCGAAATTCATGGTCGGCACCCGCGAGGCGTATGTAACCACGACCATTACTACCGGAGATGTAACTACCACTACTTCCGAAAGTGTGCAATTTATAGACGTGGGGGTGACCCTGTATGTTACGCCGACGATCAATAAAGGCGGTTTTGTCAAGATGCATATTAAGCCCGAGGTCAGCTCAATATCGGAATGGCTGCAAACCACAGAAGGCAATAAGATCCCCATAGTGGACACCTCAAATGTTGAGACGGATGTTTTGATCAAAGACGGCAACACGATAATTTTGGCCGGGCTCATAAAGAAGACAACGGATAAAAATGTTTCCAAATTGCCTTTATTAGGCAGTTTGCCTCTTGTGGGAAAGATGTTCAGTAATGTCTCTGATTTGAATGAGAAAAAAGAAATAGCTATCTTTTTAACCCCGCACATTATCACCGGGGAAAGCGAGATGACGCAATTAAAAGAGGATCAAGGCAAGACAAGGAAACCGTTCAGGCAATGAAAAAACGGAATTTATTAGCTATCGGTACCGGGGTTTTATTAATGGGGCTTTTTGTCTTTCTGGTTTTGACAATATCCCGCAAAAAAGCGGAGATAGATTCATTAAACATGGACCTCAAGAATAAGGACAACAAGGTAAGCCGACTGGAAAAGCAGGTTGAAGGATTAAACACCGAAAAAATCGCCCTGGCAGGAGCACGGCTAAGCTTGGAAGCAAAGCTGGTTAATTTGGAGCAGGATATTGATTCGGCGCGAGAGAAGGAAACCATCTTGAGCAAGAAACTCGGGGCATTCGCGCAGGAGAAAAAGAAGTTGGAGGATGATTTGGCCCAGGCTACCCGGGTACTGCAGGATAAGCTTAAGTCTTTAACCGAAGAAAACCAAAAAGAGTCGGCGCTTAAGACCGAGCAATATATGTCCCAGAAAAATGAATTCATCAACCAGATAGAACAATTGAACAATAAGCTCAGCAATTTAAATGAAGAAAACAGCCGGCTGGAAAAGAGCGCAAAGAGCGCATCCGAGGTAACCACCCGGTTAACGCGGGAGAAGGAAAAACTTGACCATTATAGAGCGGGGCTGTCCAGTGAAAATAAAGGGGACTATGAAGCGGCTGTAAAAGAGTACGAGGAAATCCTAAAGCTTGATCCCCAGGATGCGGATATTTATTGCCGTCTGTCCGGCATTTACACGCATAACATTAAAGACCGCAAAAAGGCGGATTTTTATGCCCAGGGGTATGCTGTTTTAAATAATCAAACGGCTCCTGCCGGGAAATCGAATGAAGCCGGGCAGAAACCGGGCCTGAAAAATAAAAAAAGGCATATCCTGGGCGGGGATTTAAACGGAGTATTGGGCCCCTACCGGGAAAAGGCGCCCCGGCATTATTATAATCTGGCAATAATATATGAGGATGCGGGAAGATATAAAGAAGCGGTGCAGGAATACAAAAAGATATTGGAGTTGGCACCCGATAACGCGGATGTAAATTATAATCTCGGTATTATTTATGACGATCATTTTCAGGATAATGAAAAGGCAAATTATTATTACGGCAGGTATCTTGAACTTTGTCCTGATGCCGCCGATGCGGGCACCGTGAGGGGATGGATGGATGAATCCAGGGAAGATTTAGAATGGCAGCGGAAAATGAGGTAAACGGTGCAAAAGAAGGCTGTGTCAGCGGTTCAGTTGATTTTGTTTGTGTCGTGCGGCATAGTCGTGTATCTTTTAATCCGCAATTTGATGCTTAAGAAGTCTCTTGAAGGGATATCGACGGCGGCGGCAGCCGCAAAAGACAAAGATTCGCGGCAGAATATAAAGGTGGAACAGGATATACGAAGGGATATGGAGGAAAAATACAAAGCGGATATGATATCCTATCAGGTGGTGAAAAAAAGGCTTGAACAGGAGAAAAACCGGCAGCGTGAACCGGAGCAAAAAAAGGAGGCTTCAGATGACCCAGGAAAGTAAACAAGCAAACAGCTCAAAAATAATTGTGATCGTTTCGGTTTTGTTCATTCTGAGTTTATCGGTTAATATCGCTTATTTTTTAAAAAGCGCGAAAGATCAAAAGGCGGAGGCATTTAGGACTAATCAGCAGGCTTTGATACTGGCAGAAAAGGATAAACAGCTTGAGTCTGATAAGGCTTTGTACACCAGTTTAGCGGCACGCCTGCATACCGAGATAAAAAAGGCGGGGGAATTGGAAGAGGCACTGAAAAAATGCAAAGGGGAAGAGTAGACAACGATGATAAGATTTTCCATGAAAGACTTCATGAACCGTGGGGAAGAAGCGGCCGTTGGCTTACCGCGCAGGTTCGATTGGGGCCGGTTGTTGAAGAAAAGTACCACGTACCATTAAAAGAGTTGGACAAATCCACAGAGTATGGTATACTTCTATTGTAACAAGAAAAAAATGGCCCGAAAAGGTAAACTCATAGTAATATGGGGGCGCAAAGCTAATGGGTCCCGGAACAGGGATAGCCAGGCTGCCGAAGATTCAGGACGTACCCCGGTGTAAGAGTTTCCCGGGGTTTTTTTTTGAGAAAAAGAAAAAGTACCACGTACTTCGAAGTTTAAAAGGGGGAGACATGCCACGGTTCCCGCGGGTATATTTTGAAGGTGCGCTGTACTACATAACCACCAAGGCGGATTATAACCTGAAGCTTTTCCGGGATGACGACGACCGGTTGCGCTATCTTTCTTTTATATCCGAATACAAGAAACTGTATAATTTTAAATTATATTCTTTCGCGTTAACGCCCCAGGAAAGTTTCCTGCTTATAGAGCCCTCCTTTGAGTTTACCATCTCGCAGATCATGCACGATGTGAATGCCAATTACACAAAATATTACAATAAAAAATACGGAAAAAAAGGCCATCTTTTCGAGGAACGGTTTAAGGCGGCTTTGATAGAAAAACAAAGTTATCTGCTTGCGATGACGCGGTATGTCCACCGTATTGTCTTAAGGGATAAGGCGGTCTCACAATTAAAAGACTACCGGTGGAGCAGTTATTTATCGTATATACAAGCGGAGCAGGATAAAAATATTTCCGACAATGTCGATTCACGGGAGGTTTTAAGTTTGTCCGCGCCGCTTTTGGGAAACGGGTACGCGGCGTATCAGGAGTTTGTGGAAAAGGCCCTTCCGAAGGACCTCGAGGCTTTTGAGAATAAATTGTACCGGGCATCCGTAGTGGGTTCCGCGGAGTTTGTGGAAAAGATCAAGCAGATCTCAAAAACCGCGCTTGAGGCCGGCGAGCAGATGCAGGATGAGAACGCGCAGTTCGTCCCGGTAACGAAAGCGAATAACCGGTTGGTTTATGTTTTAGCGGTATTCATGATATTAGTTTTGGGAGCAAGCGCTTTTCTTTTAAAAGGCAACGCGATTTTAAAGAAGAAGATCGATAAAGTTTCTTTAGAGAAAGACGAGCTTTTTACCCGGGACCTTATCGCCACAAAACAAGAGGTAAGCCGTGATCTGGAGGAAAAATACCGCGCGGACATGGTTTCTTATCGGGCCGCGGCAATGCGGCTCCAGGAGATGGAAAAAAAGAATAGTCCGAAAGGAGAAAAGCGATGATCCGCGGCTGGAGCAAAAAAAGCCTAATGATCGTATCGATTTGCTCTTGCTTTGTTTTATCCCCCCGGGGGGCGGCTTTTGCCCGGGAAAAGGCGCCGGATGTTCCTGATCCGGTAGAAGCCCAGAAAATGGTAACTGACGAACAGCAAGCATTGGATGAGCAATTGCCGGTGGAAGAAAGCGGACATGACGGCTATTGGTGGAATAAACAGGATAAAAATGAAAAGCCGGCGTATGTTAAAGAGCTTATCGTGAAATTCAAGTTGACGGATAAGAAGCTTTCCGTCAAAAAGATAGCCGCCGCCCTTGACAGGGAATACGATCCTCGGGATAACCCCCTGGATATCAAGATGGATAAAAGCGTCGAGCGGATATTTAACGGTATCATTAAGGAGATGAAGTTGAAATGAAGATAGTAAGATTTATTATGATAATTTGCGGCGCGTTATGCTTCGCGGGTTTTTACAACGGTTATTGTGAAGACAGCGCATCATCCGGAGTTATTGTGATCGGCCCTTCCGGGGAGAGCCCGGCTGAAACCAAAACCCCTCAGCTTATTTCTTCCGGCGATGAAGATCCCTTCGAGCCGGCCGCAGACAGCCCGGCTGCCGCCCCTTTTTATGAGATGAGCGGCAACAGGATAGGAAGCACCCAGGTTTCACGGGAAGTCACTCTTCCTTCGGCAGGAGAGATTGTATTTGTGGACGCCGGGATGACCGGCGCTTTTACTATCGTGAGGGTTGATCAGGCCGGCAAAGAGACCCAGGTATTAAGCATGAATCCGGAACGGGCGGTGGGCCACAAGCTGGCTAAAGGCACGTATAAGGTATACCCCGAAGATTTCGACGGCGGGTTTCCGTCGGATAAGCTTTCGGTGAAAGTGCAGGTAAAGTTGATAGAAAACACAACCGGAGGGGCGCAATGAAATCGGCCGGTATATCTATAGTTGTATCATTGATGCTGTTTTTTAATGTAAACTTGCTTTACGCGGACGCTTCTTTGCCCGCGGAGAAAGTAAAGGAAATTCCCGTGGAGGCCGAAAAAGAGCTGGAGGCACAAAAAAAGGCTGCCGAAGATTTTAGGGCGGCAAGAACATTTTTATATAAAAAAATAGCAAAACGCACCCGGGATTGCAAGGATGAGTTGGACAATATGTTCCTTATCTTGAACAGTTTGGTTAGAAAAGCGCATGAAGAAAAAAATATCAAGAAAGAAAAAGAATTGGTTACGGTAATGAGCGATTATAACAGTGTGCTCGGGGACCTTGGGCTTATGCAGGTGGTTTTGGATTTGGGGAAATTCGCTGAAGGCGAGAATTTCCCGGAATATTATGAGGTTATGGTAAACGGTTTGGAGCGGTTACGGGGGAGTTTTAGCTTGAAAAATGAGATATTCTTAAGCAGGATAGACAAAGGGTTGAGAAATCCGGACGCCTTGCGGTATGAAAAGAAGCTTTCCCGTATTTACCGGGATTATTTTGAGTATGATCCGAGGATAGATAAGATAGAAGAGTCTGAAGAGTTCATTAAGAATAAAGAGAAAGAAAATAAGCTTAAAGAAAGATGAGGATACCTGTGTTTTGGCGTAAATTGAAGTATAAATATATAGGTATATGCCTTGCGGTGTTTACCTTAAGCGTATGTTTGCCGGGTGATTACTTCGGCCGCGCCGATGCCCTGTATACTTTTACTCAAAGCACCTGGGGCAGCGGCCAGTCATCAGACAGCGCGGTGCATCCCGCTAATCAGTCCGACTGGAGCTCGTATTATTCAAAGAATGATCATGTAACTACCACAGAGACAGGCGGATACTTGACCCTGGATCCTGAAACAGCCATGGTGATTGATACTACGGATGCGGATTTTAATAAGGGGACGATGGACAAAGTGGTTGTTTCGGGCACCGGGAGCGATGCGGTAGTGCAGGTAACTCCTACTGTCGCTGATGCTTTTGCTTCAACGCTCGGCGAGTGGCTTACTTTGCCCGCTCAGCCGAGGCCTGACCGGTTCACGGTATTTTGCAGGGCAGGCACTATCATATACTGTTTATTTGCCACAGGAGACGGAAGGCAGTTTGGAAAGTTTATTCCGGAAACCGGTAAGTGGTATATGCTTGCTCCACTGCCTGCACCTGCTGCTGCCGGATGCGCCCTTGCCTGGGACGGAGAAGCTGTCTTTGCCTTGCGTGGAGAAGGTTCGAAGCAGGTATTTAAATATACACCCTCAACCGATACATGGACATTATTTACTCCTTTGTCCAAAGGCGCTGAATACGGAGCGGCAATGTGCGCTACCGGGATCATTTCCACAAAGGCAGGCAAATTGTATGTTCTCTTGGGAGGCGCATCTGCCGATTTCCTGATTTTTGACCCGACCATCGGCACATCCGGCGTGTGGAAGGGCGGTTCCAGCGCTCCGGGAACAGTAGAGGCGGGAGGCAGGTTGGTGTATCCGGGTTCAGGAAACAATATTTACGCCTGCCGCGGGCAGACAACCAGTACAATTTGGAAATACAGTATATCCGCCGATGCCTGGGATATAACAGTAGCCGCCATGCCTATACCGGCTGAAAGTACGGCAGGCTATGAAGCCAGGATGCATAGCGCTTCCAATATGTTTTGGCCGGGGTCAGGGGATTATATATACGCGGCCATGCCTTATTACTGTTATAATCGCGCGGACATAATGAATCGTCAGACATTCTGGCGCCTGGGCCCGTTAAGCGGGACGCCTGTTTGGACCAGGCTCGCCGATTGCCCGCGTTATACCGATAATTACGGATTTATTCTGTATGACCCCGACGGCGCAGGCACAGAGATACAGCTTCTCTCCGGGGTAAATTATACCAATCCCTGGCATTACAACATCAGCCAGAATAAATGGAAGGAGATCACCCAGCCTGTATCCAGAATAAGTACTAATTCTACAGACGGAAGGAGTATATATTGGGTAAAGAACGGAGTACATTCGGATGTGGTTTTAGGTACGGATGGCTTTGATTATATCTGTATCTCGGGGCATACTTCCAGCAATCAGACCAAGCCGGTAACCGGAGCTTCCTGGGCAACTTATTGGAGAAGGCTCAATCCCTACGAAACAAGCTCCTGGGTAACGGGTAAGGTATACGCGGAAGGGGATATTATTACCGGCACAGACAGCCTGGATTACCGGTGTGTCAGGCGGCATTTGTCGGCTGATACAAATAAGCCGATAACCGGGGCGGAGTATTCCACATATTGGCAGACTCCCGCGGTAACTACCCGGGGTTCCGCGTGGGTAAATTCCCACGCTTATGTTGCCGGGCTTTATGATGATTATCTGTATTTCTTTAATTACTACTATTATAATTTCTGGAGGTATAAGATTTCCACGAACAGTTGGGAGCGTTTGGCAAATTTGCCCTGGACAAGCAGTTACCCGGGGAACCGCTTAGTGGATGTAGGAGACGGTTATTTGTATTACCATCGGGCAAACGCAAGTTATGATTTCGGACGCTATAACCTGGCAACCGATACCTGGGAAGAGTTGGCGGATTCACCGAATACTGCCACTTTTGGTTACGGTACGGTAGTGGGTGTGATTTCGAAAGCTGACCGGGTATTAGGTACCGATGGAAATGGTTATATCTGTAAGAAAGAGCATACTGCTGATTCCTCGAACAAACCGATAACCGGAGCAGATTGGTCAAAATACTGGGAATTAAACGGTACCTTAGGCAGTCCACTTACTGGTGTAACTACAGATTGTGTAATCTGGGCAGAGTCCGCAAGTTACAGCCCGGGAGCGGAAAATGTCAAGCCTTCGGTGATTGTTGGCAGTGATGGGAATGATTACGTTTGTATTAAGAATCATACCTCTGCATCTGCGAGTAAGCCGATTACCGGTACAACCGCTACCTGGCAGACATATTGGCAGGCTACCGGGACAACCGGGCAGGGAGATGCCTGGTTAACAGGGACATTGTATAATGCGCGCACAGGGACAGTAGGCCATCACAGTTTTATTTTTATGTTCCCCGGGTATAATTATTCATATTGGTATCGCTATGATCCCATAGATAATACCTGGTTGACTTGTACAAATTCGCCCAGCACTACTTATGGAGGAGCGGCTGTCTGGCCCGGGGTTAATGCGCCTGATAAAGGAAGGTATGTTTATGCATTGCAAGGCCATGCCAGTACAAAATTTTGGCGGTATGATATTGCGATGGATGGCTGGGTTGCCAAAACAAACAGTAATAACAGGCAGTATTATTATACTACTGGTAATTTATTAAGCGATGGGAATTCCCAGTATCTTTACCATCTCAGTGGAGATGATGATGCCATATATGACTATAGATTTGAGAGGTATGATATAGCGACCAATTCCTGGAGTACCCTTGCTCCGTTGCCCTTTTATCAAAACAGAGGTTCTTCTTGTCAAACCCTCGATGCTATATGGGGCAGCCCTACGTATGGAGGCGATCAGCTGCTGATGTATGATTTGCATAAACCTACACATAACCAGCCGGGTATCTGGAAAGATAAAGTGTATGATACTTGTTACACATCTTATGCCGACGGTAATATAGCAGTGGATAGCAATGGGTATAATTATATGATTTTTGGAAACCTGTATTACGCCAACAATGACAGTAATATTTGGGTTTTTGATACAAACGCGAAGCAGTCAAAAATAGTGGGAAGCGACGGCAAGGATTATGATTGTATTTTAAGCCATACCTCTTCTCCCGTGGACTATCCAACAACCGGAGCTAATTGGACTACTTATTGGCAGACCTCCCGCACAACCGGCAAAGGCTCAACCTGGACAGACAGCACAAGTTATTATTGCTCAAAGCATGCCAATCGCTGGAGCGGCTTAATCAGGTCTCCTTTCTATATGGGGCCGGGTACAAAGGGCCAGTATATGGCAAATGAAAACTCCATATATATACTGGAAGGGAAATACAGTAAATATGTCTGGCAATACGATATTACCAATGACCGCTGGTTAAGGGCTAAGGATACCCTGACCAATGTTACCGCGGGATCGGAATTGACCGGCGGATGCGGAATAACTATTCTCGGGCATGAGAGCTCGCGGGATGTGCTTTTTTGCCTTGGCGGCGCCGGCTCAACGCAGTTTAACCTCTATTTTGTCGAGCCTGGTTATGATTATTGGACTTCTTATCTTTCGGCGCTTGACGGTCATTCCTATCGTGGCACAAACACTTTAACGTATTCTTCGTATGATAACAAGGTGTATAAACTGCGTACGGAGATTACCAGTACCGCTTATGTGTATAATCCGGCAAACGATACCTGGGGTACGATAGACCCGGTCGGCACCGGAAGTTCTTCCGGCATGACTTATAACTGCGATGAGTCGGCAGTGTTATATTATCCGAATGACGGCCAGAAATATGTGTATTGTATGACGGGAGACGGTAATTACTCGCTTTTACGCTATGATATAGACAACGCAAAGTGGGATGAACTGGAGCCGCCGCCCGCGACTATTGCCAGTTACGCCTCGGCAATGTCCAGCGTGGGCACTGAGTATATATATATGTTCAATACCACTCAGATGGATTATCTTTTTAGATATCATAAAACCGAGAATGACTATGATATCCCCGCGTATCTTCCCATTGCGCTTGATGAGGGAGGGGTTATCTGCGGGTATAAGGGCAATATATATTATTTGTGCGGTGATTCAGGGGCGTTTTATAGGTTTAATATCGGCCAGAAAAAATGGGGGGTTTTAGCGGCGTGCCCCTCCACTATTCCGAATGAAGACCCCTGTATGAAGGCGGTGGAGTATGAAGGGGATGTCAGTATTTATGTAACCGGCGGACAGGGCCTGCAGACATTTTACCGGTATTCCGTCGCTAATGACGCATGGGTGACATTAGAGCCTCCTCCGTATGCCTGGGGATGGGGCAACGCGATCGAGCATGTGAACGGCGGCAGGTATCTCTACGCTATGCGCGGCGGCGCGGTAAGTTTCTGGAAGTATGACATATTGACTAATGAATGGGAGGACCTGGCCGACCTTCCCGTTCCAGTCGGCAGGGGGGGCGCGCTTACGTATCCCGATCAGGGGAATTATTTATACGCTTTATCCGGCGGCAGGAGCGCGAATTTCTACCGTTATAACTATGCCACGGACACCTGGACGACACTGAATCCCTGTATGGTCAAGATACTCGATTCGCACTCCGAATTGATATATCCGGGATTCGGTAATTTTCTCTATGTACTGCACGGCTCAAGCTGGGGGGATAGTTATGAGTCTTATACGTATATGCGGTACGATACACTGGGAGGTTCCTGGAGCGAGCTCGCGCCCGCTTCGTTCGGAGTCGACCATCCCGGCAGTATGATCTGGCCGGGAGGCGAATATTATTACGCCACCAAAGGGAACGGCCGGCTGGAGCTGGCCATGTATTACGCGTTTTGCTACGGCACGTATATCTCGGATATAAAGCCGGTAGGCACTCATTCCGGATGGGGAAACGTGAACTGGACGTTCAACAATACACAGGCGGCGCA
>JBAZGE010000056.1:8621-11639 GCA_041653035.1 Candidatus Omnitrophota bacterium | reverse complement strand
GGCTTCGGCGGCGCATTATTTAAGCGAGGGAAGTTTGGTGCAGGTTAAGAATAATGTGTTGACGGTAACTTTCCCCCGGAGTTTGTCTTTTCATAAGGAGTCGTTGGAGACGAGCAGTAATAAGGGCGTTATTGAGAAGATTTTTTTGGAGACTTTTGGGGCCCGGGTGAAGGTTATGTTGATCCTTTCCGATGAGGAGCCCCTTAAAAAAGAGAAGATTACCGCGGAAGATCCTCTGGTGCAGTCGATCATTGAGGCGTTTGAGGGTAAGCTGCTGAAGGAATAATGATGGGTGTTTATACCGAGTCGATACGGATCCTGGTGGAACGATTGTCCAAGTTGCCGGGGATCGGAAGGCGCAGCGCGGAGCGTATTATCGCGTATATCCTGGACGCGCCGGAGCAGGAAATAAAGGATTTGGCGGGGGCGATTACCAGGGTCAAGGAGAATGTGCGTTTCTGCCGGGTCTGTAATAATTTGAGCGAGGAGGATCTTTGCCATATTTGCCGTGATGCCGGCCGGAATAAAGAGGTTTTGTGCGTGGTGGAACGGCCGACGGATATTTCTTCTATTGAAAAGGCGGGGATCTTTAAAGGGGTGTATCATGTTTTGCACGGGACGATCGCTCCGCTGGAGGGCAGGGGGCCTCAGGAGTTGAAGATCGACGGTTTACTGCAGAGGCTCAGGGATGAACAGATAAAAGAAATTATTATTGCTACCGGTTCCGATACTGAAGGGGAAACTACTGCCATGTATCTGATAAAGGTGATCAAGCCTTTGAATGTTACTTTAAGCAGGATAGGTCTTGGTTTGCCGGTCGGGTCCGCTCTTGAATACGCGGACGCGGCCACCATTTCAGTCGCTTTAGAAGCCCGCCGGAATATTTCCTAAGCAGGCTGCTGAAAAAGCCTCATCTGCGTCGTTGCGTGCCGCGTGCCTTTGTGCGGCGTATGTGATAATATACGCCTCCGCAGGCACTTGGCACGCGCCTAGCATCTGAGGCTTTTTGAGCAGCCTGTGAAAAATGGTTTTTCAGCAGATCTAATATGATTACGATAACCAATCTTTCTAAACAGTACGGTAAACGGATCCTTTATTCCAATCTTTCGCTTACGGTGAATCCGGGAGAGAAGATCGGGCTTATCGGGCCGAATGGGGCGGGAAAGAGCACGCTTTTTCATCTTATTCTGGGTGAGATGGAGTCGTCGGCGGGGGATGTGCATGTTCTCAAGGGGGTGCGTATCGGGTATCTGCCGCAGGAGTCGAGTTTTCATTCCGAGCATACGGTGCTTTCTGAATTGATCGAGGGTGATGAGACGATCATGCGGTTGAAGAAGGATAAGGAGGCGCTGGAAGAGAAGAATCAGGCGGGGTCGGTGCGCTACGGCGAGGTTTTGCATGAGCTGGAGTCTCTGGGGTATTTTGAGCTGGAGCATAAAGCTAAGCAGGTGCTGGCGGGTTTGGGTTTTAAGGAGCGGGATTTCAGCCGGCCGGTACAGCAGATGAGCGGGGGATGGCAGATGCGCACTCTGCTGGGGAAGCTGCTCACCTGTCATTATGATCTGCTGCTTTTGGACGAGCCTACCAATTACCTGGATTTGAATGCGGCTATCTGGTTGAAGGATTATCTGTCCGGGTTCCGGGGGACGTTCATTATGATCTCTCACGATAAGGCTTTTTTGAATGATGTTACCAATTATACGCTTATTTTGGAGAATGGCGAGATCGCCAAGGTGCACGGGAATTATGAGCATTATGAGAGGATGAAGGCGGAGCGGCGTCTGCATTTGACGCGTCAGTTTAAGGAGCAGGAGAAGAAGCGCGAGCAGTTACAGCGTTTTGTGGACCGGTTCCATGCCCAGCCGAATAAGGCCGCTTCGGTGCGCGCGAAACGCACTGCCCTGGAAAAAATGGAAGAGATCGTCGTTCCTCCGGATCCGCGGGAGAGCATCCATGAGTTTAAGTTCCCGGCTACCAGGGAGAGCGGTTACCGTATTATCAATCTGGAGAAGATCGATAAGTCGTACGGAGATATCAAAGTGTATGAGGGTTTTGATTTTGAGGTTGCCAAGGGGGATAAAGCGGTGCTGGTGGGGGAGAACGGGGCGGGGAAATCGACGCTGTTGAAGATCCTGGCGGGGGTGGTGGATATCGATCAGGGATCGAGGGTGGTGGGGCATAATGTCGATATCGGATATTTTTCCCAGACTCGCGTGGATGTGTTGAATATGGAGAATACGGTTTTGAAAGAGGCGTATTCTGCGGCGCCGGGTTATATGGGGGAATCGGTGGTCCGGACTATTCTGGGAGCGTTTTTGTTTACGGGTGAGGACGCGGATAAACGGGTGAGCGTTCTGTCCGGGGGGGAGAAGAGCCGGTTGATCCTGGCGAAGCTGCTTATCAATCCCCCGAATTTCCTGCTTTTGGATGAGCCGACTACGCACCTTGATGTGGACGCGGTGGAAGCGCTGCTCAAGGCGCTGAAGGGATATGCGGGGACGATCGTTTTTATAAGCCACGATATTTATTTTGTGCGTTCTTTGGCGAATGTGGTGTATGAGGTCAAAGACGGCCGGGTGCGCAAGTATCCGGACAATTTCGATTATTATTTGTTTAAGAAATCCCAGGGCGGGGAATTTGTGGATGAGGTACGGAAAAAGCCGGCGGTGGATACGGAACATCAGCGGAAGAAGGATGAGCAGGCGCGCAAGCGGGAGGAAGAAAGGCTGCGCAAACAGGATGAGTACAAGCGCAAGCGGCATAATTCCGATATCCGCCTGTCTATCAATAAGCTGGAAAAGGATAAGGAACGGATCGATCTGGAGCGTTCGGTGAAACTGCGCGCGCTTTCGGATACGCGTATTTACCGCGACGAAAATCAGGTGAAGGAGTACGGGCGCCGCCTTAAGGAGATCGAGAAGATCATGGGCGATATAGATGCGAAGATCAAGCGCCTGGAGGAAGAGATAAAATAAGGGCGTGAAAGAAAAATAAAAAAAAGGGGACGGTTCTATTTTT
>JBAZGE010000056.1:0-8611 GCA_041653035.1 Candidatus Omnitrophota bacterium | reverse complement strand
CAATCAGCCGGCCGTTTTTTTTCGGTTTCAAAAATAGAACCGTCCCCTTTTTTTTTGCCCCTTTTTTTATTGCGATAGTTTTCCGATCAGCCGGCCGTTTTTATAAATTCCTCCTTCCCGTAATCTTCCGTCCGTGTCGTATATCTTTACGGCCCCGTCTTTTTTTCCGTCCCGGAAAATACCCTCGGTTTTCAGTTTCCCGTTCTCATAATATTCTTGTACCAGGCCTTCGAGCCTGCCGTCTATGTAAAAGGCTTCGCCTCTCAACTGGCCGTTTTCATAGTAGCTTTTCATGGTACCGTTTTTTATGTTGTCTTTGACGGTGATCTCCAGCATCAGTTTGCCGCTTTGGTAATACTTTTTCGCGATGCCGTTCATCTTTCCTTTTTTATAAGGGGTTATTGTTTCCAGTTTTCCGTCGGGATAATATTCTTTTTTGCTGCCGTTCTCGACTACTTCTTGCGGCTTGGGGTTGAAATCCCGGGCAGATGCCGGGGGGAGCGGCAGGGGAAAGGATGCGCATAGCAGGAGTGTCAATACGGGGAGTGTCTTTGCGGTTTTCACGGTATTCTCCTTTTTAGCGAATTGATGAATTGTTTTGTTTCATTTTCAAGGATTTTGTTGTTTTCTCCGTTCAGCAGGAGGCTGTCGTCGCGCAGGTGCTCCAGCCAGCGGTGTATGAGTTCGGTCATGTTCAGTCCCCGGGTTTTGCAGTATTGCCGGGCTTTGTTGTTCCTGCGGAAGAGGCTCACGCTGTTCACTATTTTCTGAGCGGTGATGGAGTCGGTGAACGGCAGTGTCGTGCTTTTGATGGATTCGTAGGGGGGGGCTTTTTCGTATTCAATGCCCAGGGATGCGGCCATGGCGCGTATGGTTGTGCCCGGGAGAACGTGTAATTTGAAGACGGATAATATCGGCGGATCAAGGCTGAGGGCGAAATCGAGGGAGCGTTTGAAACTTTCCAGGGTTTCACCGGGGAGCCCGAGTATGAGCTGCAGTTCTACGGTCAGGCCGCTATTTTTCATGAAGGTAAAACCTTGTATGAATCGTTCCCGGTTGAAGGGGCGCTGTACATTTCTAAGCACGTGTTCGTTTCCCGACTGGAGCCCGACTTCTACAAAACGCATGTTCGCTTTTTTGAGCAGGACTGCCAGTTCTCTATCGACTAATTCCGCCTGTATTTCGGTGTGGAAAGGGATATGGTAAGGGTTATGTTTGATGATAAAGCGGCATATTTCTTTGGAGCGTTTCAGGTCGATATTGAAAACCGGATCCATCAGGTAGATGGTGGTGTCGCGGTGTTTGAGCAGGAAGGCCAGTTCTTTTTTGACCCGGCGTATGCTGAAGGTCCGCCATTCGCGGCGGCCTTTGTTGTAATAACAGAACCCACAACCGAATACACAGCCGCGCTGGGTCTCTATGCAGACTTCCCGGTTGGATAATTCGACTCTTTTGTCACGATAAACCGAAGGGATGGCATCAAGGTTGGCTATCGGCGGTTGGCCGGGGGTTTCGATGATGCGCCGGCCCGCGCGGAAGGTCAGTCCTTCGATGCGGGAAAAATCGTTTTTCCCTTTGAGGATGGTTTTGATCACCTGTGTGAACACGAATTCTCCTTCGCCGCGCACTATCAGGTCGGGTTCAGGGTTGTTTTGCAGGATCTCGCGCGCCTGCGGGGAGACTTCCGGCCCTCCCAGGATTATGATTACGCCGGGCATGACCCGGCGGATCATGCGGCAGAGTTTGAGGATTTTTTCGATGTTCCATAAATAGCAGGAAAATCCGATCACGCGGGGGGATGGGCGTACCAGTTCCCAGAGGATGAATTCGTCGGAGTCGTCCAGTTCGTATTCTTTAAGTTCTACGCTGATTTTCTTGGCCAGGGTTTTGTCTTTTTCCAGGCAGGCCCGGCAATAGAGCAGGGCGAGCGGTGTGTAGATGGTATTCCGGTTGAGCGCGGCCAGGGTGATTGTTTGAGTATTCATTGATATAGAGTGTACACGGTTTATTCCAATATCCCGGTTTTACAAACCCGGCTGAACTTGACGGCGCTGTCCCGGATAGTCCGCTTATAGTCGGCATAATCGATATCGATCAGGCCGAACCGGGGGGGGAACCCTTTGTCCCACTCAAAATTGTCGATCAGCGACCAGTACAGGTATCCGGCCACGGGCACGCCGTTTTCCAATGCCCGGTGGATATTTTTTAAGTGGGCGGATATGTATTCCCAGCGCAGATTGTCGTCCTCGGTGCAGATGCCGTTTTCGGTTATGATAACGGGGAGCGAATATTTTTTTAATTTTAGAAGCAGTTCATATAATCCCTCGGGGTAAATGTCCCAGCTGAGGGAATTTTTTTTGACCGGGTGATGGTTATGGTTACAAATGTCCCGTGCCAGGTTGTTGATCCCCCATTTTTTGAGTTCTACCAATTGCCGCGAGTAATAATTGATCCCGATGAAATCCAGTGTTCCCTGCCGGGTCAGTTTATCTATTATCCCGAAATTATACCACTTATTCCTCAGGTACGCGGCGAGGCGGTTTTTTATGGATGTTGTGCAGGGGATGAACGCCTGCATATGCTGGGCGATGCCGACGGATGGCTGCGGAAGCCCGGATTCTTTATAAATTGCGTGTATTAGGCGAAAGGCTTTGACATGCGCGGAAGCCAGATTGTCCGCGACTGTTTTGGCTTTTGGGTAAGATTTTTCCTGCGGGGGCCAGACTCCCAGTATATAGGCATGGGAAATATATATTGTGGGTTCGTTTATGGGGATCCAATACCGGACGTGTTTTGCCAGGGCGCTGACTACAAAATCGCAGTACCGCAGGAAATAAAAGCCCGCGCGTTTGTTATCCCATCCGATCGATGCGCTGAACCATGCCGGATTGGTGAAATGGTGCATGGTTACCATCGGTTCGATGCTGCGCGCCCGTAAAGCAAGAATTACGTTACGGTAATGGGTTAGTTCTTCCCGGGAAAATTTTCCCTCTTCCGGTTCAATGCGGCTCCATTCGATCGAGAGCCGGTGGGCGTTATGATGAAGGGTTTGAGCCAGGTCGAAATCCTGTTCGTACAATTCGTAGTGGCGGCAGGCCGGGCCGGAGTTTTCTTTTCCTGTTTTTTTCTCCCAGTGCCACCAGTCGGAGTGCGTATTGTTTCCTTCGACCTGGTACGCGGATGTGGCCGCTCCCCAGAGGAAGTTTGAGGGAAATTTAATCATGGTAAAATTATATCATTACGGGGAATAAATCATAACAAAAATTTTGTTCTTTTTTGAGAAGCCCGCTGTTCTTGACTTGGAGCTTAAAAGAGTGTACATTAAGCGTATGCCTTCGTTAATAAATTTGATCAGGAAGACCTATAAAATGGCAGGGGTGCGGGAGCGCAGGGTGGTCTTGGATAATTTTGCTTCCCTTACGGCCCTGCAAGCTTTATCGTATGTGCTGCCGGTGATCATTCTGCCGTATCTTTTTCGGGTTATCGGCGCGGAAAAGTTCGGGTTGATATCGTTCGCCCAGGCATTCGTGCAGTATTTCGTGATCTTGACCGATTACGGGTTCAGCATTTCCGCCACCAAAGAGATCTCTCTTTGCCGGGATGAACACGCTAAAGTCTGCCGGGCTTTTTCCGCGGTCATGACCGTGAAGATCGCATTGGCATTGTTGAGCCTGGTTATCCTTTGTATCTTTGTATACTTTGTCCCCAAGTTCAGGCAAGACCGGCTTGTGTATGTGCTTAGTTTCGGCGCGGTAGTGGGGAATACCCTTTTCCCGGTGTGGTTTTTTCAGGGCAAGGAGAAGATGCGGTATATTGCCGGCTTGAATATAATAGGCGGGGTCATTTACGCGGCCGGTATTTTATATTTTGTGCGGGGACAACAGGATTATCTGATGGTCCCGCTCATGAATTCCGCCGTATTTTTGATAACCGGTTTGCTGGGGCAGTATGTTGTTTTCAGGCAGTTCGGCATGTCTTTTACTTTCCCTGGATACAAGAATGTCCGGCAGCAACTGAGGGCCGGATGGGATATTTTTATTTCTATCGCGGCGATAAACGCGTACACCACTACGCGGATTTTCACCGTGGGCTTGCTTGCCACTAATAGTATCACCGGGTTTTATTCCATGGCTGAAAATATCGCCAATGCCGTTCAGACTTTTCCGTTGGCGTCTTTTACCCAGGCTTTTTTCCCGCGCATAAGCAGGATATACCAAAAAAACAAGGCCAAGGCTTTCCAGATCATGCAGCGGTTACAGATGATTTCCGTCTATATCTCTTTAATAGTCCTGCCGTTGATCTTTATTTTCGCGCATGCGATCGTTGGGGTTGTGTGCGGGGGGGATTACCCGAAAGCGGTATTATCGTTGAGGCTTTTGCTTGTTGCCGTGTTTTTTGTCCGGGCAAATGCCTTTCGTGTGCAGTTCCTGCTGGTCTGCGGGAAAACGCACATCTATTCCCGTATTCACGTGATCATTGCCATGGTGGGCCTGCCGTTGATTTTTTTGTTGATATATTCATTTTCCTATGTGGGCGCCGCTGTCGCGACCATAGTCATCGAAGCCGCCATTTTTTTTATAACCTATTTTACCCTGCGGCAGCACCGCAAATTCTTCACTTGATTTCTTTTGCGGTATTGGAATAGGACGGCGTTAGACAATCCGGGCGCGAAGATGATGGAAGACTTCATCCATTTGATCGGAATGGGAGGCGCGGATTTTGAGCAGTTGGGCGGCCACCTGTTTGTGCAAAGGAGCGGAGTCCATGTCGTCGAGCCGCTGGTAGATGCCCAGCCGTTTTCCCAAGGTGAAGTGAATGCGGTCTTCTTCCGGGAGCGAGAGATAGCGATCCATGATGGCCAGGAGGCGGGGTTTGTCCCGGGGAAACTGGCCCCGGGCTTCCATCAGAAGGTCGACGGCATGATGATTGGCGTAGTGGCTGGTAATACCGTTGAGATTCTCGATCAGCAGGCGTTGTTCTTCGATGATATTCTTCTCGGTCTGCAGGGTGTAAACACCCGCTTCCATCTGTCGAAGAAGCCCGGAGCCGGGTTTGACTCCGATGGTGAGGGCCCGGATGAAGTGAGGGTTGATCTCATTCAAAACCCCGGCCGTTTCACGGGCGTGTTCCTCCCACAATTCCTGTCCGCCCAGGCCGAGGATGATGAATTCTGAAATAGACATTCCTGCATCCTTGGCCCTGCGGCCGGCTGTGGAAATATCGGCGGCGGTTGCGCCCTTGTTGACTTTTTTCAATACCTTGTCCGAGCCGGATTCCATACCGCAATAAAGCTTGTTCAGTCCGGCAAGGCAAATGTCCTGCATTTCCTGGTCTGATTTGCGGACCATGGTTTGAGCGCGGCCGTAACTGCTGATTCGCTTCAGTCCGGGAAATGTCTGCTTCAGGAAGGCCAGAAGCTCGACAAGTTCGGCGGTTTTCATCAGGAAACTGTCACCATCCTGCAAGAAGCATGTTTCGAAGGTCTCGTTTCCGTAGTACTGTGCCGCGGCGACGATGTCGTGCTTGACCTCGTCCAGCGAGCGCATGGAGAATTTCATATCCTTGTAATTGACGCAAAATTCGCATCGATTCCAGGGACAGCCGCGTGTGGTACGGATCAGCAGGCTTTCGGCTTCGTCCACGGGACGAATGGGGCCCAACTCAAATGGAACGGTATTCATGTTTTCTATTATAATCCAAACAAAAAGCCGTTGCAAGTTTTTAACTTACAACGGCTTAAGAAATTAACTCCCCCCGGGATACGAAAACGAGAACCTTAATTATCTATAGCGACAGCTGATTAAGATATTCTTTTGGGAAACACTTTTAAGGGTATCTAATTTTAACACGCTTAAAGAACGCGAAGAACTACTCAAAGAGCTGGAGAAAGCCCACAAATAGTTATTCCTCCAGAAACTTTCTGATCAAAAAAACATCAAAATAATCCTTGCAAAACAAAACTTCGATGATATACTTTAAATAGGCTTTACCAAGTAAAGCCGTCGGCTTTTCTGAGGGGTTGTTGGCCCGAAACTAACAGCCCCTTTTCATTTTACCAGCTTCCTCAATTCCTCAATAGATACAGGTACACACTTTCTCCGCTGCTTTTCGTACATTTTTGTATGATCTTTCCCGAAATCGATAAAGGTCCCTATTTGAAGTTTCCCCGTACCGACCCGATTCCGCAGATATACTACGCAATCCAGATCCGTACAAAATAGCGCTATCGTTCCGTTTTCCTCCTCAAAGGTTATTTCAATTAAAACCGTTTCATTTAACACCGCCCGGATAAAAAGCATTTTCTTTGCTCGTCTATGGCTAAATTTTCCCTTCTTGTTTTCCTCAGAGGTTGGCTCAAAGAAAATATGATCAAAGGATTTAATATTAAAATCGATAGGGACTCCCCGTAAAAAATAACTATTCTTGACGAATACCTCTTCGTATTCTTTCCGGTAATCTGTTTCTGAATCTAAAAGAATTATCTCAACACTCTTCCTCATTACTTCTCCAGACGAAACAGTTGAACTTATCTTCTGATAACGGGCTTGTTTGCAAAAAACTGCTTCGATTAAGCTTACCCAAAAGATACTCTGCCATTTCCCGTTTTACTCCGCTACCATTTCCGGTATTCACTTGGGATCCAACTATCCCGGTTAAATAATCTACCAGCTGCAGCAAAACGTTCTCTTTTGATCCGTAAGCCTGAAAATGCTTGATTGAACATTCTTGTTTATGCAATAAAATATGACTTTCCAAGTATGCGTGTAATGCACGGGCCCGGTTCTTATCCCGGGTCGGTTTACGATCAAGAACAACATAATAATCCTTAAAATCAATTAATTTCTGCCTTAGCATCAAGTAGTAAAACTTAAAGAAAGCCAACTCTTTATCATCGTTGTGATACTGGGTATAATCAACCTTTTCTTTGTCTACAATAATGCACCGGTACATTAGTTCCGGCCGGGAAATAAAATAATCGATAAGCGCCTTATAAAAATCGATAAACCTCCGGCCTGTTTTTGTCCATTTAATTTCACGGGAAAAACCATACTTTTGCTGCAGGCTCTTCAAGTTCTCCACCACATCCGGCTTATTTCTGCGGGGGAGCAGGAGAGCTCCGATCACCATACGAGACGAATCCTTATTCTCAACCCTGGATTCATCACAATAGATGTTAAATATCACTTTATTTTTCTCCATTGCACGCTACCTTGTAAAATAAGTGCTAACAGTATTTTGAGCGATAGAACGCGCCAGGCGCTTTATATAATTATAACTCTTTCAGCATGTTACTCAATTAATATTTCGCTACGAAAGAAAATTGTGAAACTTACGGTGGGTTAAATCGCCTCGGACCTGTCGTCGCTCACTTTGTTCGCTCCTCCCCATAGGGGAAACCCAAAAAAAAGGGGACGGTTCTATTTTTTCGCTCTCAACCAGGAGTTAAAAAATAGAACCGTCCCCTTTTTTTGAATTGGCTCCCTGTATTGGACGAATTTCGCAACTGGTGTATAACGGAGGAGGCAGAGAGATTAACTAAAGAAGTGACTACTGTATTAATTTGAAGTTATTATTGAAATTCACCCGAATCGTATTTTCCCATACCAGTATAGAATGCGCTCCAGTCTAGTTCATGCATCGGTTGAGACATCTCTTTTATTAAGCCAGCTTCAAAAGCATGTATCTGTTTATTTTTATCAGTTATGCCAAAAGCTTGCAATAAAATAAAGGCGGATTGTCTAGCAATTTCTCTGCTTCCAAGCAAAATATCAGATGGTCGCGATGAAAGTATATCCTCATCGGGAATACATGTTTTTGTGTAGACAAAAAAGGTTCTACAGGCAATGGGACGCATAGGATAGATTGAACATGCCTTATTAATTAGAAATGGACAATGCTTAATTTGTTTATATATTCTAAGCTGTTCTTTTACCTGGTCTCGCAAAGGGTTATTCAACTTTTCTATTGCGTACCAAGAAATGCCTTGCAGTTCAACTTGAGTTATTGGCACAGCTTGATTTATACAACATTCACAACAACCTTTCTTGCAGACAATCGTTTTATTCCTTTTTTTTTGATCTTGTTCAATATGCTTAAGATACTCCGTATCAATCAAATGATATGTGTCAAGTAATATTGGAAGCTAAGGATAGCGCAGTTCATCTTTTGGATACCCCTGTCTTTCGCTATTTTTTTTCATAGAATTAGGTTTATAAAATTTTAAGTCATTAAATAAAATCTAATGAAAAAAGGGGACGGTTCTGAAAAAAGGGGACGGTTCTATTTTTTAACTCCTGGTTGAGAGCGAAAAAATAGAACCGTCCCCTTTTTTTTGAATTGGCTCCCCCTCGAGGACTCGAACCTCGGACCTGGTGGTTAACAGCCACTCGCTCTACCAGCTGAGCTAAGGGGGAATAATCTATAAAGAATGTTTAAAACGGTGTCTATAATTTTACAATAAAAAGGAGTATAGTCAAGCAAAAAGGGACAAAATTGTCTCTCGGGTTAATCGCCGAAAAATACCGAGATGAATTCTATGCAGGCTTTGCCGAAGGAAGTAACGCTGTCGGTAACGCCGGTAATAATGCCTTTTATTTCTTCTCCCGGGGCG
>JBAZGE010000055.1:0-11900 GCA_041653035.1 Candidatus Omnitrophota bacterium | reverse complement strand
CCGAACCCATTTTTATGTAACAAATTTAATTATGTCTTACTTTACTCCAATCATGCTTTTTGTCAAGAACAATCGAAAATATTCGTCGTATTCATATTTACAACTATGTTATATAAAATTAACGTGTGATTATATCTCCTATTTTACTTAAGGCGTATTTTATATATAATTGGCCGACTAATTCCTATATAGCAGCTGCAGACACTATTGTTATAAGAATTATTCCAGACTTACAAAAAACCTCTTTTTGCAACTAACGCGTATCTCAAAGTTAATCTTCTTACCGTATAATTGTTTGGCCCAAAAAACCAAATATGAAAATTGGAATCCCACTCGTATCAGCCGAGGAGAAACCTCTCTGTATTTACAGATATGTAATAGCCTATAACAAGGAAATTTGCGCCTTTAGAGGGTTATTTCCTCGCAAAATTTGTCCTATTTGTCCGGTCATTCTTTGCTACATTTGACGTAACTATTTGAGAAATAAATGAATACCCAATGCCCGTCTCTTTTAGATGGACAGCAGGGTTTTTAGCAGAAACGCTGTACATATCAACTTGATTCCCCCTTATTCATTTCAACGCGTACCCGCGGTAAACAGTCGGGGAAGCGTTGTTGTAAAAAATCCAGGAGCTTTTCCCTGACTTCACAGCGTAAATCCCAGGCAGTAGGAGAATCCGCTGCGCTCATCAGGGCTCGCAGTTCAACTGTTTTATCAGTTGCATTGGTAACCTGCAGTATATTGACCTTTTTATCCCACTTTGGGCAGTTTTGGAGAATACGCGTTAATTCATTACGGACATCTTTGACGGGAACGGTGTAATCAGTATAGATAAAAACAGTCCCCAGCAAATCCGCTGAAGTCCGTGTCCAATTCTGAAATGGTTTTTCGAGAAAATACGATATCGGGACTACCAAACGCCTCAGGTCCCAGATACGCACCACTACAAAAGTAAGAGTAATCTCCTCAATCCAGCCCCACTCATCTTCAATAATAACCACATCGTCCAGCCGAATCGGCTGAGCAATGGCTATCTGAATACCGGCAATAAGATTCCCCAGCGTTTTTTGCGCAGCAAAACCTATAACTATCCCGATAACTCCTGCCGAAGCCAACAGGCTTACCCCTATATGTTTGAGTTCTGAAAAGCTCATCAGAATAAAAGAAACGGTTAACAAAAGTATAACCACGCTTATAATGTTTGCGATCAAACGCATTTGTGTATGCATGCTACGGGCACGCATATTGTCCCGAGCATTAATATCAAAACGGCTCAAAAGCGCATCGCGAACAATGTAAACAACCTTTACGGCAACCCAGCCACAGAAGGCAATAAGCAGAATTTGAATAAAATGACTAACAAGGCCGCTCACATTTTTCGGTAACCGTAATAAAGGAATAACCACTGAGACACACAAAGTAGGGATTAAAAAACGTAACGGACTTTTAATAAGCCTCAAGTCGGCCTTAATCCCTTTAGAGAAAAACCTATCCCGCTGTGTAAGTAAAAATGAAACAATAAAATAAAGTATCCACCCGGCAGTAAAGCTGGAGGCGATTAAAATACCAGAAAAAAGATAATCACTCATAATTTTAACCCTTTCTTTAGTCTTTACGTATACCCATCAGCAAACCGGTTAAGAAACCGATTACCAGGCTTATAAAAATAGTTACAGCCAAGCTGCTCTTAAATGACCAGGCAAGAAATCTTATTTGCACCGGTTCATAATTCTGTGCCGTAAAAACAATTAATATTATCAAAATGGTTACGATAACAATCCATTTCCAAGTCATCCTCTCACCCCCATATAAAAGTATAGAGTGTTACATTTGTTTAGCAGATGAAATAAGGGTTAAAACCCCTTTGCCGATTATCCAGGCGATAAAGATGACTACCACCACAATGATAAAGAGCTTTAAAGATCCCACACCTTTCTGCGATGATTTATTCTTCTCTGCCATGTTTCATCCTCCTTGATTATCCAATTCTCACTTCCACTGAATGCTCTACTCGATCATCAATGAGCAGCACAACCATTTCTTTCTGCGCAACACCATCCACCTCAATAGACGACACATGATCTGACGATCCTGCGCGCGCAAAAGCAATATGATAGAATGTCTCCCGGTACCGGTAATGCAGTTTCCAAGAAGACCAATTGGCGGGAAGGCACGGCTCAAAATAGATCCTGTCCACCTTTAACCGAATACCCAACAAATATTTTACGATAAGCTGATACATCCAAGACGCGGATCCAGTATACCAGGTCCACCCTCCGCGTCCGGCAAGACCAACAGAAGCATACACATCTGCGGCCATCACAAACGGCTCCACTTTGTAAACAGCGCACTTATCCGCAGTATCACAGTGATGTACCGGGTTAATCATATCAAACAACTCCCAAACCCGCTTTTTGTCTCCTAAAACCGCAAACGCTATCACTACCCAAACCGCAGCGTGCGTATACTGTGCACCGTTCTCCCTCACCCCGGGGACATAGCCTTTGATATATCCCGGGTTAGGAAAAATCTTATCAAAAGAGGGACAAAACAATCTCACCAGCGCCTGTTTCCTATCAACAAGCTGCTTGTCCACCTGTTCCATGGCCATTCGGGCCCTTTCCCCCCGGGCCGCACCTGAAATGACCGCCCAGGATTGCGGAATTGAATCTATCCGGCATTCACTGTTTGAGGAAGAACCTAGGGGATCTCCATTATCAAAATAGGCCCGGCGATACCACTGGCCGTCCCAGGCATGCTCTTCAATATTCCTGGCGAGTTTCCCTGCCTCCTCAACACAGAAATCCGAAAACACCTTATCCCCATGCTGCGCTGCCAAGACCGCCATCGATTTCAGAATATCAAAAAGAAAAAAAGCCAGCCAAACGCTCTCGCCTTTTCCTTCCCGCCCGACCAGATTCATCCCGTCATTCCAATCCCCGCTTCCCATCAGAGGAAGGCCATGCGCGCCGAAATGCAATCCTCTTTTCACACTTAAAACACAATGCTCGTAAATTGTCCCCGTGCGAGCAGAGACTCTCGGTATATCGTAGTAAGATTCTTCTTGCGGCTTGACCGGGGGGCCTTCCAAGAACCCGACTTTTTCATCAAGGATCCCTACATCCCCAATCTTTTCGACATATAAACAAGTCACCAACGGAAGCCATAAATAATCATCCGAGCAATGGCTGCGGACACCCCGGCCCGAGGGCGGATGCCACCAATGTTGCACATCCCCCTCCACAAACTGATGAGCAGCAAAGCTCAGCAATTGCTCACGGACCATTTCCGGTTTCGAATGTATGAGCGCCATTACATCCTGCAGCTGATCCCGAAAACCAAAAGCCCCGCCGGATTGATAAAAACCGCTTCGCCCCAAGAGACGACAACTTATGAGCTGATATTGCAGCCAACCGTTGACGAGAAAATTAAGCGAGGCATCGGGTGTTTCCACATACACAACACCCAAAATCCGTTTCCAATATTCCCACACCTTTTCAAGCTCCTGATGTGCCGACTCGACACCGCTAAAACGCCTAACGAGCTCCCGCGCCTCATCCACCGTTTTACCGGAGCCAAAAGTAAAAACTATCTCTTTCTGCTGATCATTCTCAAGCTCGAACTTAACTTGCGTAGCAACGCACGGATCAACCCCCGCGCCCACTTTTCCAGAAAGCCTATCCCTGCGCATTACAGAAGGCGAAGCCATCGTCCCGTTCCTTCCGATAAATTCAATCCGGTCACCGGTCACGAATCGCGTCGGTTCACTAACATCCAAAAAAACAGCGCGGTTTGGAAATTCCTTGTTATAAGGATTGCTGGCAAGCAGGGCGCCGCTTTTGGGATCGATTTCGGTCAAAATATGCATATGATACTTATCCCGGTAGGTACCCATAACCAACTCACAATACGCCGTCGCAGAGAGATACCTCCGACGCCCGGAAACATTCCTAATCTTTAAGACTGAAAATTTGATCCGGTCATTTAGGGAAACAAATACCGTTAACTCTGAAACTATCCCGTTTTCGGTGTGTTCAAAAACGCTGTAGCCGAATCCATGGCGCGAGGTATAACTGGTCTTCCCCGTAGCCGGAAGCGAAGTAGGAGACCAAAATCTCCCGCTTTCCTCATCGCGAATATAAAGCGCTTCTCCCGAAGCGTCTGAAACAGAATCATTCTTCCAAGGCGTTAAACGAAATTCATGCGCATTTTCGCTCCAAGTATAAGCGCTGCCGCTTTCGGAAACCACCGTGCCGAAATGCCGGTTCGCCAGCACGTTGACCCACGGAGCAGGAGTAGTCTTGAAACGCGAGGTCATAACCACATATTCCCGCCCATCACCGGTAAACCCTCCCAGCCCATTAAAGTAAACAAGATCGGAACGCTCTGCGGAATCCTGGAGGCCTTCCTCCGAATCATCTTTCCTGGTGGGAATAAAGGGCAGGTAATGCACCTTAGGCTGCGCCATATCTGCCAACTGCTCCGTCAGTGTACCCGCGCGATCCGAAATAATGATCCGCGCGACCGTTTGCATAAGAATCCGGTCATCATCCGACATCTGATCGGCGCGCCTTAAGAAAATACCGCCATTCCGGCCCGATTGCTCCTTGGTATTGGCAATGATCAACCCGCTGATCTTCTCGCCAAGGCTATCGCGATAAATAGAGCTGTCTTCATTCCAAATAAGAAGATCGACCGCCAGGCCCTTCATCTGCCAATAAGCATGGGCTTGTACCATCTGCACGACTAAATCGATATTTTCCTGATTTTCAATACGGAGAAGAACAATCGGCAAATCCCCAGAAATACTATATCCCCAAAGATCGGACTGACCCCGGTTATTCCGCCGCAAAATACTCGCGCTCGCCCGCCAAGCGGGATTGGCGTATACAATAGCACTGGCCAGACGACCATAGAGCTGAGCAGCCGCCTCCGTCGCATTAATCTGCTGCAAAGCAACCTGCCCGTGGGTCCAGGCCAGGTTAAAAACACGATCGGCCAGATTCCGGTCCCTGTATTTCTCCATCAGCGCCTGCGCAGCAACCCTGCTCTCGCATATTCCGGTCACATAATCAATCACGGCCGATTCATCCGGCGCAAGTGTGATGCGGCTGCGTATGGAAACAATGGGATCAAGCACAGAGCCTTCGCTGTCCGAAAGATGGCCGTTTTCCATCATCGCTGCGGGATCGACTACCGTGCGGCCTCGTCCGATGAACTTGCTGCGGTCAGTTTCATAGGAAGCACCCTCTACCGCATTTCCGTGAACGGCCATCAGATGCAACATCCAGGGGAACCCTTCTTTATCGGAGCGCGGCCGCCTCTGACAAAGGATTGCCTGATGGCTCCTGATAATTTCGGTCTGAACGAACAGATTGCTAAATGTCCGCTGAGCCTGATCGCTTGCTGGATCATTCAAAACGACTTCCGCATAACTGGTAATTTCTATAATCCGCCTAGAGCGGGACTGATTGGTAATCGTCACCCGGCGAAGTTCAATATCATCTTCCGGGGAGACCGCAATCTCGGTATGCGTCTGGATCTGATAGTCCCTGCGTTTAAACTCTACCCAAGCCTGGGAAAACAAAGCTTCGTAGTACTTGGAAATTTTTTGTGCCGGCTGATACGCCGAAGACCAGAACTGGCCGCTCTCTATATCCCTAAGATAAATGAATGTCCCGTCATTGTCCAAAGCCGAGTCTTCATGCCAGCGCGTTACGGCGAGATCTTGCCAACGGCTATACCCTCCTCCGGAGTTGGTGAGCATGACATGGTAGCGGCCGTTGGAGAGCGGGTGAACTTCAGGTGCCGGAGTTTGAGGAGTTGTAAACACCCTTAAAAGGGTTTCTCTGTCCCCGAATTTTCTAAGCATTCCGGTTACTTCAAAATCGTAGAGGAAAGGCTCGGTGGCGGGAATTCGCTCTTGAAGAAGAAGTTCAGCGGATTTAAACATCGGCTCGGCAAGAAAACGTCTTTGCATCGGCCGATCCAAGAGCACATAGGCCAGAGACAATAAACTCATACCCTGATGATGCGCCATGAAGGATTTAACGATCGCCCGAGTTTCATCCGGAGCAAGGCGCGCGGGCGTATAATCAATCGCTTCGTAGAGGCCATAGAAACCTCCGGCTCCTTCACCAGATAAGCGCTCGAGATTCTCACAGGCCTTCTCCGGCTCAACCATCAAGGCCAGCATTGAAGCATAGGGAGCCACGACCAGATCCTCGGCCAAGCCCCGCTTGAAACCCATGTCCGGAATCCCAAACGATTGATACTGATAGACCATGTTCGCGTCGACCTTATTGTAACCGGACTCTGAAATACCCCAAGGAATATTGTTCTCTAGCGCATAGCGAATCTGGGCGCTGACCGCAGCCTTGTAGGTCTGGTCCAACAGGCTCCCCGCATAGGTCGGCATCACCAAGAGCGGCATAAGATACTCAAACATCGACCCACCCCAGGAAACCAAAACAGGATCTCCTTCTAATTTTGCGATCATCCTGCCGAGCTTGAACCAATGATCCTGGGGCATTTTCCCCTGAGCAATGGCGACAAAACTGCAAAACCTGGCCTCAGAAGCCAAAAGATCATAACAACCCCGTTCTACCTTGTGCTCGCTGACATTATAACCGATGGAAAGAAGATGGGTATTTTTATCATATAGAAATTCATATTCTATGCTAGATATTTCGTTACAGCGCAGAACGATATAATCAATGGCTCTAATCCTTTCGGCGGAGCGTGTCCCGGCGTCCTTGATCGTATCACGCAGTTTCAAAAACCATTCCTGGGCTTTTTTCGATTCATCATCTATGATAGGCATAGCCCTGGCGATTTCCTCGATAAGCGGGACCAGCTTCTGCTCAAGCCTGGCTACTTCCCCAAGCATGGGGATCTCATCCAAATACCGCAAAGTCTCCCTGAGCTGAACAAGCCGCTTCTGCTGCTGTTCATCCCCCCCATCCCACATCCCCGGAGTCTCCGGAGCAAGCAATATCCAAGGAGCGATAAAAGACATGTCCTCTAGAAAATCATAGCACTGCCGCTCGAAGGCACGGGCCCATTTTTTGCTTTGCTCATAATGTTTATGATCCAGGCCCGTAAGGACATTTGAAATATCCGAGGAAAGTTGGCGTAAAAACATATATATCTCTGAAAGTCTCGCGTGAGATAGCTTACACTTTTGCTGAAATTGAGCGATCCTTTCGGAAGCTCCCCCTAGCGATCCGGCGACACTGCCCTTGCGGCTTTGCTCAAACTCGGACACACCTTGACGCAATATCTCCAGGGTATCTCTAAGTCCGTCAAATATCTTCACGGAAACGATCTTCTGAGCGTTCATTTCCGCAAGCCCCGAACGCAGGACCAGCAAATGGCCGGTCAAGTTCCCGCTATCCACCGATGAGATATACAAAGGCATCAGGGGTTTAAGTGTCTGCGTGTCGTACCAGTTGTAAAAATGCCCCCTAAACCTTTCCATAAGATTCAGGGTTTCGAATGTTTTTTCTATCCTGTTAAACATCATGCCCATGGAAACATAACCAAAATCATAGGCGGTCAAATTCGCAAGCAGTGATAATCCGATATTCGTTGGAGAAGTCCTATGCGCCAGAATGCTGACAGGCTCTTCCTGAAAATTATCCGGGGGCAGCCAGTGGTCATTCTCAGTCACAAAATTATCAAAGAATGCCCAGGTCGTCCGGGCAAGTTTCCTAAGAAAAGATACCTGAGCCTTGGAAAGCATGATCTTCCGAAGAGAAGTAGGCTGGCTGATCATATAAGCCGCCGCGGGAGAAACGAACCAAAGTATTAAAAAGATCAAAGCCAATCCGTCCAAGCGCAGGAATAACGCCGGGAGACAAACCAATAGCACAACGACGGCAAACGGCTCAAGCCACATGCTCTTGTAGTAACCTGAAATATGCGTCGAGAAGGATGCTTCCGATTCAAGAAAGGTCTTCCAATTCAACAAACGTCTCTTTGACACGAACATTCTCCACAAAGTCCGCGTAATCGCATCCAAACAATAAAACGCCTCGTGCAGCAAAAAAACAAGCGAAAAAAGAAACCGGAACGTATTCTTCTTCAGCGAAGATAGCACTAAACCAAAATGGGTCTTGAAGCTCAAGTGTTCCGTTTTCCTCACCACCTCCATAAGGGACATCGGCACGAGGGGAAAACCGACTAAGGCAATGACGAAAGCCGACCATGTCCAAGACGGCTGAAAAAACATCCATCCTAATAAAAGTAGTATAACTGTCGATAAAGAAACTAGGCTACGCCTCAAGTTATCAGCGATTTTCCATTGGGACAATAAGGAGATAGGATTTTTTACTTTTGCTCCACGGGGCCCGGGTACCGAAGAAAATAGCCAGGGAACAATCTGCCAGTCCCCGCAGACCCAACGGTGCCTGCGGCTTGAGTCCTTAAGATACCCTGAAGGATATCCCTCGTAGAACTGGACATCGGTCACCAGCCCCGACCGGGCGTAACAACCCTCCAGGAGATCATGGCTTAATATAGAATTTTCCGGAAAGCGGCCTTCCATGGATCGTTCAAAAGCATCCACATCATAAAGCCCTTTGCCGATAAAAGACCCTTCCAAGAAAACATCCTGGTAAACATCAGAGACCGCTTTAGTATAAGGATCGATCCCGGTATCGCCCCCGAAGATCTTCACGAACAAAGAAGGATTTTCTCCAGGATAGCTGGAATCGACTCTGGGCTGGATAATCCCATACCCGGAAATGACCCGTTGTTTTTTTTCATCATAGACCGGACGATTAAGAGGATGCGCGATGACCCCCACGAGCTCCCGGGCCGCGTTGCGGGACATCCGGGTATCCGCATCCAGCGTAATGACATACTTGACTTCACGAAGCCTCTGAAGATTGCCGATGATCACGCTGAAGCGTCCCTCCCCTTTCCCGCGAAGGAAAGCATTCAAATCTCCGAGCTTGCCCCGCTTGCGTTCGTACCCCATCCATATCTTTTCTCTTTCATTCCATAGGCGAGGCCTGTGTAAAAGAGAGAAAACTTGCTCTTTCTGCCGCCGGTATTTGTAATTCAATTTCTCGATCCCGTTTATGACCTGTGCCAAAAGCGCTTCATCCTCAGGCATCGTCTGCTGGCGTGCATCGCAAAAATCCGTCAAGAGCGCAAAATCCGTATTCGCGTCAATATTCGCCAGATAGCGGACCTCCAATCCCTCCAGAAGCGAGTCAATTGTCTGCGCATCTCTGATCATGCAGGGAACCACGGCCAGCGTATAGGCATAGGCAGGAATTCCTTCTGAAAAGTCCATCCGGGGAAGATTTTGGGGCCGCACGAACATCATAAAAAGCCAGTTCACTAGCGACACCACGGTCTGGCTTGACGTAAAAATAAAAGATATCCCGAATAAAATAAGCCACGGCCAACTCAAGATTCCCGCCGGCCTCATCCAATACAAAACGCCGGCGGTAAGCGCAAGGGTCACAAAAATGATAGAACCAAAAAACAAAATAGATAACCAAAAGGTTTTTCTTGCCTGCAGATGCTGACGCAGCGGCAAACGCAAACCCAATTCGCGGCAAAGAAACTCCAATCCCCGGTCAAGAAGGTAAAAACCTACATGCGCCGTAACGTGGCCGGGGCCTTTTTCCGCTTTTGCCTTCTTCGCCAGCCGGATAGCGCGCATCGCAACCTCTTCTTCTGCAATCTTGCTTCTCAAGGAAAGTTTCTCAATAACATGCCGGTAGCGGTCACGGGTAGTAAAAGACATCCGGGTATAATCCCCCGAGGGATCCTGACCCAGAACTTTTTCCACAAAGCTTAGGGCTTCGACAAAATCATGCCAATCGGTGACCCCTAAAAGACGCAAACTCCCAATCGTATTGGCGATCGAAACTTGATCAGCCGCCTGTTTCTGGCTGGTCGCCCGAATCATCCTATCAAAAGTCTCCCCTTGCTCCGAAAGCTTCTTTTCCAGCCAGGTAAAGGGAAGATTAAACGCTTGGCTTTGGCCATGCAAACGCCGGGTGAATTCCGCGACAAAAACATCGGAAAGCGGTATATTGCTCCTGGACATCGCCGCAATTTCAAAAATTACGCCATCGGTATCTTTAGATGAAGCTTCCAGGATCCGCGTCGCCCAATAATTCGCTTTATCTCTTTCCGTTTGCGCTACGATCAACCGGGAGGACACACGCCTTAAGTTCTCAATAAGCGCCAACCTTAACATTATAGGAATAGCCCAGAGTTCGCCAAGCTTCAAGTGGCTGACAGTTTGATAGGCGGTAACAAACTCCGTAAGCCCCTGGTTATCCAGCCGTCCGTCACCGTGAGAAACAAGCTCCATAGCAAGCTCATACACACGCGGATAACCGGCAAGCGAACCCAAAGAAAGGTAGGGTAATTCACGGATGTAATTTTCCGGAAGGTATTTCTGGGCGAGCCTTATCTGCTCTTCAATAAGGTAATAGTTATCGAGAAGCCATTCCCCTGCCGGAGAGATCTTCCGCTTAGTCTTGCCGGTCTCATTGAGGAGTTCATGGATCTCAGAAAGGACCTTTTCATTTTTCTTCAGCCGCAGCAAAAGCCTGTTGCGCCCCTTTTTGTAGCTGACCAGATGCCCCCGGGCCAGATTTTTCGCATGCGCTTTGAACTGCTCGATGCTGAAAAGCTCGGCGCGAAGAGGTTGCTCCTCGGTAATCCTGTTTTTAGGCAAAAGGGTGGCCTGACGTATTTTAAGAGGAAAAATATGATTTTTCAGAGACTTCCAAGGCAAGGCGGACTCCTTTTGAATTATTATACACCACAAATGATGTTTCAGTTATACAAAATCTTAGAGCAGAATATTTTATTTCATCAATGAAACTTTATGAGAAACTGATTTAAATAGGTGTTACCTCTAAGGCCGCCCAGAAATGGCTCACCATAGAAACACTCTCTGTAAACAGGTATGGCGGAATTTGAGAAGTTGGTCGACTCCCCTAACGGTGACTTAACCTGAATCACCAACGGCTCAATCAAATGATGAACCTTTTACTACTTGCACCTAGCATCCGAGAAGAAATCCTCTGTTCAGAAAATGAGAATATCTTCATGATCCCCGAGTACAAATTACGCAACATTGCCTTAGAGTTAAGTTGAGATAAACAGCTCGGAATATGGCAAGATCTTCTTAAAAACTCCTCTCAGTAACACCTCTCTCTTTTCTCCAATTCCTAGTTTATGCCCATAATTCGAACCAAAATAATGCAAATAATCGGTAATTATGCCATAAACTAACCAGCATAAACTAAGAGAAGAATTGGCTTATTTTGGCGTTAAAGTGGCTTAATCCAAAGAGGCTTTTTAAGCAGCTTGTGGTACGGAAACTTTATATATACGGCTAATAAATACAATGTCCTAAGTCTTTAACACAGCGCGAGATAAAAAAGGCTATGACCGATATTCTGATCATAGCCTTTAAACTCTCCCATTATACGAGGAGAACGATATTACTGGGGTTCCTCTTGGGTTGAAGTTCTTACTTAATTTCCTCTCGACCCCCTGAGAAACCCCCTCGGGTTAAAGCTCTGAAACATCTATAAATGCCCCGCACCCCTGGCAAACAAATCTTCTCCCAGAAAGAACCTCTTCCGCTATTTCTAAGCTATGCCCCGCCTTTTGTCGTTTTTGTTTTCTAATCCCCGGGTAAAGCTGGTCTCTAAGGAAATAGCTAAGAATGCCCCGCGCCCTGGGGGGCGCTCCCACATTGAGCGGGCAATGGCGCTCGCTGGGCCGCTCGCTTCGTGGTAATGCGAAGCGGGTGCGGCGCAGCTGTGGCTTGCGCCGGGTGGGGGCGGCGCAAGCCACAGCGTCCTCACCAGACACATTGCTACAAGCTAAAAACAAAATTTTTTTTAGGGGTTCG
>JBAZGE010000054.1:0-12478 GCA_041653035.1 Candidatus Omnitrophota bacterium | reverse complement strand
ATAAAGTCTGGAGATTCAATAGTGCTTTTCCCGCCCTTGGAAAAAGGTATCTTATGCTCTATATGAAACCTTACACCAACATCTACTGCTGGGCTCCTGCCGCAAAGAATACATCTATAAGCATCCCGATCTAAAACCTTAAGGCGGATTTTTAAGGATATATTCCGTCCAATGTCTACTTTGCCACAATTTTTATCCGGTTTTGCTTGATGCATCTCAGGCACGCATTAGTCCAACCGCCAAACCGTTTTTTGTACGTATTGTAAAATATTTTTGGCGGGGATAATTCCCATTCAGTACGTGATGGACGCTGCCCAGCCTTACCCCATATTCTTTCCATCTCATCAAAAAGTTTCTTATCGGACAAGATTCGATTTAGAGCATACGGCCGAGGGGATAAATTTAGTCCTTTTTGTTGGAGACATTTTCTTAGCACTTCAAGTCCTTTTATCCAGCTGCCGTCAAAATGTTTTCTTACTGTACTGGAACTTATATTAGCTATTTTGTCGAAGTCGCGTCGTCCAAATTCTATGTAATTGAAATGCTTGGCGGCTTTCTCAAGTTCGTCCAATATTGTTGTTTCGGGCATCTCGTTGAGTCTTTTTCTTTGAAATTTGCAATCCATGACTTTAGAGCTCATTTAGCTGCCGATTGTCTCTCTAACCCATTGATAAACTCTCGTCGTTACCTTCACCATTTCATCGGCATCGGCCTTATGGACACTGCGGCATTCGTACTGGACTAAATTTTTGCGAGCAATGACCTTGCGTAACTGTTTGGATTTTTCCTGTGCGCCTTCAAGCGGCAACCCTGCCGCCAGATCGCAAACATCCAGATGATCCTGCGATACCGAACGAACGCCTTTCTCATGGACGCAAATCGCATCTGCTGATGAAATTGCGCACTGGACAGCCAATGTCGCTGCCGCATTCCAGTTTTATCCATTAAAAGCAGTCAACATCTGCTCGTAATTATCCGCTGCTTTTTTCAAATAATCTGCCGCTTGAGACCTATCTTCCTGCCTGATTTTTATCTCGCGGGCGGTCATATCTACACCTCTAATGGTTCTTTGCCATACAAGACAAAATAGGATTTCATCAGTGTTGAAACCGGTGGCTTATTCTTTTTAAGGCGCTGCTTAAATTCATCCACTGACTTAATATAAGGATCGATCTGAACCCCGAAATATGCCTTGAATCGAGGGATTATTTCGGAAGAGAAAACATTCTCAACCAATCGAAGATCCGCGGCTCGGGATACCACTACGGCAACATCAACATCGCTTCCCTTTTTTGCTTTCTCGGTCTGCACGCTTCCATAAAGAATTAAAGACGCTATTTTCGCCTTAATCCCATTCTTCTTGAATTCATCTAAAAGAAAATCCCGGATTTCATTCTTAAAGTTACTCTCAGCGGCAAACATGGGACGAATGATTTTTTGAACAATTCGGTCTTCTTCATTCAAGGTATAAATATGCTGCTTGCCTATAATGTCTAATTTTAAGATATTACGTTCATGTAGATTCTTTAATGAGTCGTGCGTAGAGGGGGCGGAATAGCCCACAAGCTTGGCAATCTGGCGCCCTGTAGCTTTGAGTCCTTTGCGAGAAGCAAAAACGCGCAGAATGGCCAGTTTGGACGGAGAATCAATAATATCTTCGAATTGGAATATATTAATCATAACTTAAACCTAACATATGTAAGGTTAACCTTACAGTGAGTATAACATTTCGGGGGGAATTGTCAAATAAAAATTTTACGCTATAAGAACAAAGGGCATTCGCTTCTGTTTATGAATACTTCAATTACATTTATCATTATTGAAGAATCGAGCATTTTCTTCAATAGTAAATTCAACTATTGAACTTACTAAAATAACTCAAATAAAAAACCCCGCATGACTGCAAGGCTTTAGTTGTAATCACTGGTGGTTTGAATGAGCGTCCAAATTGGTTGCCCCCTAAGGATTCGAACCTTAACTAACTGGTCCAGAGCCAGTCGTGCTACCATTGCACTAGAGGGCAATAATTTTTGTTTTGTCGAAAATTAATTATACCCGTCTTTTTTGTCTCTGTAAAGAGGGATTTTGTTCTACAGTGGCTTCTGCGGCGGTTCTTGCCCCACCGGTATGATCTCGACCCTAACCGCTATTTTAACAAAATGGCCTCTCCCGGCCTTCTTCAAATAATAGTTTACCTTGACCCGCGCCCCCGGCCGGATAATGCCGATGACCTGCGTTTCGGCGGTTATTTTATATCGATGATGATAGGTATGACTGTTTTTCTTATTAAACAGCCTCAGCCTGGCCGGAGAAAAAGATGCCACTAAAGCGGTGACTTCTTTCGTCTCCGGGCGAACATCCACCGCCCGTACGTCACAACGGCTGAAAACCAGCAATATAATGACTATTGCCAAAAACCTTTTTTTCATTTCCGCCTCAAATTAAGTATAGCAGTGGAGCCCCTCGGCCTAAAGGCCAAGGCCCCCTCCCCGAAGCAAAAAACACATTCCGCAGATTCCTATCCCCGGTCTGAAGACCGGGGATTTTGCGGAGGGGATTAAAAAGGGATAAATCAAAATACGGGCTTCGGACAACGGTTCATATCACCACCACGAATTCGCCCCGCACTTTCTGTTGTTTAAAATGTTCCAGCAGACCCTGCGCCGTTCCCCGGCGGATCTCTTCGAATTTCTTGGTGAGTTCCCGGCAGCAGACGATCTCTGCCTCTCCGAAAATATCCTGTATGTCTTTTAATGTCCCCAATATCCGATGCGGGGACTCGTAAAACACGATCGTGTATTTCAACCGCGAGAGTTCCTGAAGCCGGTTCTTGCGCGAGCCGGGCTTTTGGGGAAGGAACCCCTCAAAGATAAATCGATGGGCCGGTTTTCCGGAAAGCACCAGCGCATCCACAAAAGCGGCGGGGCCGGGAATAGCGGTTACCGGGATATTGTTTTTCAAGGCCAGATTGATAAGCGCGTATCCGGGGTCCAGGATCCCCGGCGTACCGGCATCGGAAACAAGAGCAACATCCCTGCCTTCCTTTAAAACCCCCAGGAGATATTCTCCTTTAGTGAACCGGTTGTGCTGAAAATAACTGGTGACGGGCGTGGTTATGCCGTATGCTTTTAAAAGGATCCCGGAATGACGGGTGTCTTCGCAGGCAATCACCTGCACCGAACGCAATACATCGACAGCGCGGTGGGTTATATCTTTCAAATTTCCAATAGGAGTTGAAACAATGTATAACATAGAGCCTCCTTAATCACGTTCGACAGTACGCGGTACTTTGTATATTTTAATTTCCGGATTGTGCGGCCATGCCCCCCACGGAGCGGCGATACCGGTAAGCCCGAAAAGCCGCCGCGGTCCCGGAGCGGAAAACCGGGCAGCCAAAGTCATACGCCGCGCGTACCCTTGATAATTATTATACCCCTCGCACAGGCCTTCCCGCTCACAAAAACTCCGGTACATATCCTCCCTGAATCCGCTGGCAACAATATAGGCATATCCCTGTTCAACAAAATATCCGGCGGGATACTGGCTCAGGGACGGGATAAAATATTCGGCGTCAAAACGTTCTGCCGCAAAAGACCGTTGTATCCGGTTCAAGTCAAACGGTGTATATGCCTCAAAACCGATCTTTGTTTTCTCGGGGATATTATCCCGCAGCCATTCCTGAGCCAAAACCCGGGTATCCTTCTGTAAAAGGTAATAATCGAATATGCCGGCCCGGATACCCGGGGCAAGAAAAAATACGAAAAGAGCCGCTGTCAGCAATTTACGGTTTACGCGCTTCTCCAGCACAGAGAAAAAATACGCCCCGGCAACCGACATAAAAGGCAGAACCGGCAGGACATTTTGTATTGTCCCCCCTTTTTCCAAGCCAAGAGCCAGTAAAAAGAAGGCTGCGGGCACGATCACGATCGCAAATCTTTTGCGATCCTTCCGGAACATACCGGCCGCTCCGCCAATGCCGGACAAAACCCCCGCCATTCCCACAATATTTTCCTGCAGGAATAAAAACGGATATATCAACAACCCGCTCGACCGCGAAACAGCCGCCTGCATATAGCCTTTTTCGGACAGGTACACGGAAAAATCCGTTATCGCCTCTTTAAACTTGACTACATGAAAAGGTGAAACCGCACAGAAAATAAATACGCCTACCGATAAAGCAAGCAGGAAGGCCCCCAAAGACCTTTTTCTATCCTCTTGAGAAGATACACAATAAGCGCACACCAGGGCTCCCGCGGCAATAAGCCCGTAAAACTTGCTTCCCAGGCTTAAACCGCAAAACAAACCGCAGAGCACATAATTCTTAACCCGCGGTTCTTTAATGATCTCCAAGGCATAGAGGAGGGATGCGCTGATAAACAAAACGCATACGGAATCCGGAACTCCGTAATGCGCATATTTAACGCTTAAGACGTTAAATCCGAGAAAAGCCGCGCACACCATTCCCAAAAAAGCAGAATTAAATAACCGTTTGCCTAAAATATAAAGGACATAAACCGACAAAAATGAAGCCGCGCAGGAAAGAAGCCGGGCAAGAAGGTAATACACGGGATACAGGCTGACCGGGATACGCAGCACAATCCCTATCAAGCTGATCAGGTATTGAAAAAAAGCGGGATGCTGGTAATTTGAGGGCTTAAAATCGAGCGAAACCGCATAGTGTAAACTATTGGCAACGGTGAAATTTTCGGTAGGATGGATACCGTCATAAGGCAGGCCGAACGTAATTCCCCAGATCCTCAGAAAGAAAAAAAGAGCAAAGATAAATAAGTACGCCGTTTTAAAATTCCGCACTGCGATAAAATAACGATAATCTGCCGCTAAAACTTGGTAATCGCGCCATCCTGATCGATAGTAAAACCTCCGCCGCCGCCTTTGCAAGCCGCGCGGATAGTCAGGGTCCTGCCGGACGCTTCTTCAAGAGTAAAAGTATAAAATTTATCCGTTATATTCGGATCCTGCACCGCGAGAGAAGCCCAATCGACCGTATAGACATTTTTCCAGGCAAAATAACTTTCTTCCGCCCGCCAAAGAATTTTGAGGACCTCTTTAGCGTTATTCTGGCGTTCAATCTCGATCTGATTCCGCCAAGCCCCGGTACTAAAGGCGGCAACGACCCCGAAAATAATAATAACAACAATCGTCTCGATAAGCGTCAGGGCCTTTTTACCGGTATGCCTACATACCGCTGGAAAAATGAACATGACCGCTCACACTCCATTCCGTTACCACCATATCCTGGGAAATAACCGCCGGCGTTCCGCCCTCCGGAGCGTCCGAAATAAATACGGGAGCGGCAGTCGTTGTGGGAGTATTCGTATAGCGATATCTATAACTCCCCGCGGTCGCACCGGATTGTTCCAGGCGATAAAAACCGCTGGCCTGCCAAGTCTCATCATACCAGGCCCCTATACTCGTGGCCAACTTTGTGCTGAACGGAGCCCCGGTACTGTCGCTGAACACTTTCCCCGCGGCAAAAAAAATGATTGCCGCCGCAGACACGGCAAAAATTATTGCGGTGTTTTTTTTATTGCGCATGACTTCCTCCTTTAATGCCCCGGGTCGAACGGGGCCTTATTGCTTGCCCAAGACAGGGCTGGGAGATACAAAGTTAAATTCGTATTCGGCCTTGCCGTTTTTAAGCGCGTGGTCTATCGCCGCCATGCGTTTATTCATAATAGTATCGGCGGCAATGCGTTTCTGCGGCGCCCCGGCTTTTCCCGCCCGGGAGAAAAAAACAACCCCGTAAAAACCCGCCGCAAACCCTATAGCCAGCACAATTGCCGAAACCACGATCACTCGAAATGTATATGCCCGTGCACCGTCCATTGCGTAACCACCATTTTGGGAAGCAGGCTTACCTGCGAAACATTGTTTGTTGTAGTCCAAGCCGCGGCAACCACCGTCTCGGCATGGCCCGACGGATTCATGCTTGTGTACCCGTTGTTTGAACTTACCACCGCTTCGGTCGCCTGCCAGAATTCATCGTAATACACGCTCGCCGGCTGTTCTCCGCCCGAAGTCTCGTTTTCAGGGCTGGAGGCGCGCGCTTTGTGCAGACCGAAAAGAATCCCCGCCCCGATCCCGATCATAAGTAAAATAATATACGCCTTTTTCTTCCACATCGCCGTACCTCCGTTATTTTCCACCGAATCCCCGTATAAAAAACGGGAACGCCCTCATCCCGCCGACACGCAGCTTATACCGATGGCTGAACCCGGCAGACGAATCCACCCAGGAAATAATCTGCCATTGCCCCGCAACCTTAGTCACTTCGTAATTAATCGGATATGTCTGCCTTCCCATCTCATAGTCAAACGTACGGGACGTATACTGCCCCGTGCCGGTACCAATCCTGCCTTTACCTATATCCACGATGGCAACCGATGCCCCGGTCTCGCACAGGTAATAAGCGATCGCGCGTTCGCGGAATGCCTCCAGATTCAAAGCATTGGCGCGCAGGACAAAAAGAAGGATCAATATCCCGAGGCAGATAATAATGCTCAATGCGCTTACCAATAATATTAAAACCCCTCTGTTATCCTTCAACGCCATCATATACACCTGTTAATTTATTACTTTCTGAGCGGTAAATTCATTGCGCGGAACAACCGCGGTGCGGTATTTTTCGCCGCTGTTGAGCTCGATCTCCATAGCCACCCGGTGCCCGTAATCCTGCTCAAAATGCAGGCTTTTGACATCCTTCAGGATCACTTTTTCCGCCGATCCGTCGCTGTACTTAATACTGCTGCCTGCCAGGGACATTCGTTCGGTCAAGCCGGAACGCTTGTATTCAATAGCCGTCCCGTCATCGGAAATGGTATAGGTAGCCGCGCTTGTTCCCGGACTGGTTGTCCCCGCGCGTAAAATCCGTTCAAACATAGTCATGCTTGCGACATGCCCCTGCACATACGGCTGTTGTTTGTCCAGGAACTCCTTTTTCATCGCGTACATCTCGCTGCCGATGCTCCCGATGAAAACCACCATCACCCCCAGAAGCCCCAGCGCGATCAAAAGCTCCAGCAAGGTAACCCCTTTTGTGTTTTTCATGACCATCCCCCTTCTCCCTATTCCCACCAGAATTCGGACGTAACAAGCATCAGCTGATTGTTAACCTGGGTGATAGGGATGACTGATAAGGTTTCTTTCCGGGCAGTCCCTCCGTCCTTATCCCGCCATTGTATTTCAACCGTTTCTTTATAGGCATTGTCAAAGTCGGGGTCCTGTTCCACCCTATAATAGATTTCCACGCTGTCAGGCGCCCCTGCGGGGACAAGCCCTTTAGCCTTGATATCGCCCAAATAGTCAAACGGATCCTCCCTGCCGATGCAAAACAAATACCATTCTTTTGCCTTATAACCGACGGTGGCCGTATCCAGCCCCGGAGGGCACATTACCGGCTCATCCGTACGCCCCTCGTAACATCCCTCGGCAAGAGAACATTTCTGCGCCGGAGGATAATAATATTTAAAGGAAAACACATGGTCGAATTTTCCGGCCTCCCCGAATTCCATCATCTCGCGGGCCATATTTAAAGCCGTATAACGGTACCCGATTTCTTTATTGATCTGCCTGACGTATAAATGGATGGCTAAGGCGGACACGGTGATCACGGTCAAAAGCATCCCGGACACCAGGATCTCGATAAGGGTAAAACCTTTCTGCGGATTTTTGCGCATATCAAAAGTATACCACTTTGGATACGAATTGACAATTATTTAAAACCCTTTTTACTCTACGGTAACCGATTTGGCGAGGTTGCGCGGCTGGTCGACATCGCACCCGCGTTTGATCGCGATATGGTAGGCGAGCAGCTGCAACGGGAGCGCTACGATAAGAGGAGAAAGCCATTCATTCACTTTAGGGATGGAAATAACTTCGGGGGCGAGTTCTTTGATTTTTTTATCGTTTTCAGTAGCGATAACGATAAGCTTCCCCTTCCGGCTGCGCGTTTCCTGAATATTGGAGACCATCTTCTCGTATACCTTCGATTCCGTAGCGATGCATACGACCGCCCGGTATTCATCAACCAGAGAAATAGGGCCGTGTTTCATTTCTCCCGCGGCATAGCCTTCAGCGGGAATATATGAGATTTCCTTAAGCTTGAGCGCCCCTTCAAGCGCGGACGGAAAATTAATATGCCGTCCTAAAAAAAGGAATGAGCCGAAATGCGAATGACGCCGGGCAATCGCTTTGATCGACTCCTGATGGGCAAGCACGCGCTCCTGCAGGGAAGGGCATGACTTAAGAATGGAAAGGAAAAAATCTATTTGTTCACGGGCAAGCGTTTTCCGTACCGCGCCCAGGTGAAGCGCCAGAAGATATAAAACAGCCAACTGCGCGGTATAGGCCTTGGTCGAGGCAACGCTTATTTCAGGGCCGGCGTGCGTGTAAATAACCCCCTCGGATTCACGGGCCAGGGTCGAACCTAAAATATTACAGATAGACAGGACGCGGGCGCCCCTTTTCCGCGCTTCCCGCACCGCAGCCAGCGTATCCGCGGTCTCCCCGGACTGGCTGATCGCAATAATAAGGGTTTGTTCGTCTACCAGCGGATTCCGATACCTGAATTCGCTGGAAAAATCTATGGATACCGGTATCCTGCAAAATTCCTCAAGCGCGTATTTACCGCACAGCCCGGCATGATACGCGGTCCCGCAGGCGATAATACTGATAGTTTTAATAGACGACAAAACCGTATCGCCTATCTTTAACTCCTCAAAAAATATCTCGCTGGAGTCCTTGCGGATACGCTGGCCGAGCATGGTTTCCAGCACCCCGGGCTGTTCGTTGATCTCCTTTAGCATAAAATGCGGCCAGCCCTGCTTCTGGGCCTGCGAAACATCCCAGGTAATAGTCGCGGCCTTTCGCCGAACCGTATCTCCCGTGCTGTCGCTTATGTGAACGCCGTCCCGGGTCAAGACCACCAGCTCATTATCCTCAAGGAAAAGGACTTCTTTGGTATAATCCAACAGTGCCGGTATATCCGAAGCCAGGAAATTTTCTTTCCTGCCCAATCCCACGACCAGCGGGCTCCCGTTGCGCGCGCCCACCAGCTTATCCGGCTCCCGGCTGGATAAAACGCCGATGGCATAAGATCCCTCGAGCTTAGCCAGCGCTTTTCGTACCGCGTCTTCCAGCATGATCGAGTTTTTGTAATATTTTTCGATCAAATGAACGATAACCTCGGTATCGGTTTTACTTTTAAATATATGCCCTTCTTTGATCAACGCTTCTTTCAATTGAGCGTAGTTTTCAATAATCCCGTTGTGCACCAGAACGATCTCTTCTTCGCAGTCAAAATGAGGGTGCGCATTCACCTGGTTCGGCGCGCCGTGAGTCGCCCACCGGCAATGGGCCAACCCGCGCTTGCCGGAAAGAGGCTTATGCTTAAGCAGTGTTTCCAACTCCTTCACCTTGCCGGGCAGTTTGCGCACCGAAAGTTTATTCTTTTTTTCCAAAATGACACACATCCCGGCTGAATCATATCCCCGGTATTCCAAATGTTTAAGCCCGTTCAAAAGTATGGGCTGAGCCTGTTTGTCTCCGATGTAACCGATTATCCCGCACATGGTTTATTCCCTCTCAAAAAATGTCGGAACCCAACCGACCTCGCTCAAAAAAAAGCGTCCCCAACCGGATTTGAACCGGTGCCGAGAGCTTGAAAAGCTCTTGTCCTGACCAGACTAGACGATGGGGACGTAATCTATACTCGAACCTGCACCTGGTACCGAATGCGTAAGCGATACCAGGTGCGCTTTTAGAGTTTCTATCTATTCTTCTTCCTCCGCGATCACCGAAGCCACGCATGAAACATGGTCCTTATCCTGAAGCTTTATCAACCGTACTCCTTGGGTGGACCGGCCTGACGAACGAATATCTTTAACGGCGCAGCGCAGGAACATGCCGTTTTCGGTGATCACCATCAACTCATCCTTATCATTTACCGTCTTCAGACTCACCGCAACGCCGTTTTTTTCCGTAACTTTGACATTTATAATACCTTTTCCTCCCCGATTGGTCAAGCGATATTCTTCCGCCGATGTTCGCTTGGCAAATCCGAGTTCGTTCACGGTCAAAATGGTGGAATCTTTCTGGATGATCACCATGGCGATAACTTCATCCTTTTTCCCGAGTGAAATACCGCGGACGCCGCGCGCCGCCCTTCCCATTTCACGCACGTGCAACTCGGAAAACCGGATCGACTGGCCGAGCCGCGTCCCGATAAGCACTTCCTGCTTCCCGTCGGTCAGCTCAACTCCGATCAAGGCGTCTTTGTCTTCGAGCGAAATACCGATAATGCCGCCTTTACGCGGGTTACTGTAGGCATCCAGCTTGGTCTTTTTTATAAGCCCGAGTTTGGTAACCATAACCAGGCATTTATCGGGAGAGAATTCGCGGATAGGAATGGTGGAGCTGATTTTTTCATCCGCGCCCATATTGAGAAGATTGACGATGGATTTCCCTTTGGAGGTGCGCCCGGCCTGCGGGATCTCGTACACCTTCAGCCAGTACACCTGTCCTTTGTCGGTAAAGATCAGCAGGAAATCCTTGGTTGAGGCGACAAAAAGGTGTTCAATGAAATCCTCTTCCTTCACCTCGGCTCCGGACGCCCCCGTGCCGCCGCGCTTCTGCTTGCGGTAGGCGCTCACCGGCAGACGTTTGATATACCCATTGTGGCTGATGGTAACAACCACATCTTCCTCGGCGATCAGATCTTCAACTTCCAGCTCTTCGACCTCGCCGACGATCTCCGTCCTGCGTTCGTCGCCGTATTTCTTTTTTACCTCTTCGAGTTCTTCTTTTATGATGGCCTCTATTTTTTTCTCCGAAGCGAGGATCGCCCGGCACAGCTCTATTTTTTTGAGCAGTTCCATATACTCGGCTTCTATCTTATCCCGCTCCAGGCCGGTCAATCGCTGCAGCTGCATCTCCAGTATTGCCTGCGTCTGTATATCGGAAAGCCCGAATTCTTTCATCAACTCCGCTTTAGCCGTTTCCGTATTCTTGGAGCTCTTTATAATTTTAATGATCCGGTCGATATATTTAAGAGCGATCTTCAAACCTTCCAGTATGTGCGCCCGTTTTAAAGCCTTGTCCAGCTCAAACTGCGTCCTGCGGCGGATCACTACTTTCCGATGGTCAATATAGTAACCGATGACCTGGCTCAGGTTCAAGACCCGCGGCCTGTTTCCCACCAGCGCGAGCATGATGATCCCGAAGGTAGTCTCAAGCTGTGTATGTTTAAAAAGCTGGTTCAGGACTATCTGCGACTCGACATCCCGTTTTAACTCGACAACGATACGCATCCCGTCTTTATCGGACTCATCGCGTATATCGGATATCCCTTCAAGCTTCTTATCTCCCACCAGGGTGGCGATCACTTCGATAACGCCGGCTTTCTGAACTTGATACGGGATCTCGGTAATAACGATCAGGTCTTTTCCGTTTTTCTGATGTTCTATATTCGCGCGCGCGCGGACGGTGAGCTTTCCCCTTCCGGTCTGATATGCGGATTTGATCCCCTCTTTTCCGCAAATGATCCCGCCGGTGGGAAAATCCGGGCCCTTGATATAGCGCATCAGCTCTTTGGGTTCGGCTGTGGGGTGGTCGAGAAAATAAATTACTGCATCCGCGACTTCGTTCAGGTTATGCGGAGGAATGTTCGTTGCCATACCTACCGCGATACCGCTTGAGCCGTTGACCAACAGGTTCGGCAGCACCGCAGGCAGTAAAAGAGGCTCTTTCAAGGAAGCGTCAAAGTTCGGCCCGAAGTTAACGGTATCTTTCTCAATATCCCTCAGCATCTCGTCGGCAATACCGGTTAAGCGCGCCTCGGTATACCGCATGGCCGCCGCCGAGTCTCCGTCAACCGAACCGAAGTTCCCCTGCCCGTCCACCAAAGGATAGCGCATGGAAAACTCCTGGGCCAGACGCACCAGCGTATCATACAGCGCGACGTCTCCGTGAGGATGATACTTACCCAACACCTCTCCGACGATACGGGCGCACTTCTTATGCGGTTTACCGTATTCAAGATTAAGCTCCTGCATGGCGTACAAAATACGACGGTGCACCGGCTTCAGGCCGTCGCGCACATCCGGCAGGGCCCTGCCGACAATAACGCTCATCGCATAATTCAAATACGAATCGGTCACTTCTTCTTCAATATAAACCGGGACGATTTTTTCGTTTCGCGTATACATTTTATGACTCCTTTAACCCCGTGAAAACTCCGGGTTAAAACTAATAGTTTGCTAAAAAACTCTTATCCGTGACAGTCTGCTCAAAAAGCCTCAGATGCAAGGCGCGCGCAAGCGACGGCGGAGCACCCAAACCTATAAGGACGGTTTGGTACGCGCTTCTTGCGCAGGCGTATGTTATTTATACGCCGCACAACGGAGCGCAGCGCAGCAACACCCGGCCTTAGTTAGAAAGGCCGGTGTGCGCTTTCTGCGCA
>JBAZGE010000053.1:0-12498 GCA_041653035.1 Candidatus Omnitrophota bacterium | reverse complement strand
AACATTTCTGATGATACACGGATCATCCGTCAATAAAGTCGCCGCCAATATCGGCAGGACCGAATTCTTCGACCCGGAAACCCTGACTTCCCCTTTCAGCCGCACGCCCCCCTCAATAACAAGTTTATCCATAAATTATCCTCGATTAATAGTGTGTAAGTTTGTAAGTGTAAAGAAAAGCCGGTTTTACTTTTTTTACACTTACACACTTACTAACTTACAAACTAAAATCTCCGCTTCTGAGCGACAACGACCCTCTCAATCCCGCTATAATCCTTTACAATCTCCGCAATTTCAAAATTTTCGCTTTCCTTAAAAATCATCTCCACCGCTTCCCGTTGTCCAAAACCTATCTCCATCAAAAGCAATCCGCCGTCTTTCAGATAACCGGGCGAAGCATTGATTATCCTGCGGTAAAAATCCAGGCCGTCTTTTCCCCCATCCAGAGAGATACGCGGCTCACGCCGGACTTCCGGCTGTAATCGCGCGATCTCTCCCGCGGGAATATAGGGGGGATTACTTATAATAAGGTCGTAGCCCGCAGGCCGCTCCCCGGCCTGAAGACCGGGGATTTTGCGGAGGGGATTAAATAAATCGCCGTGAATAAACCCGATCCTCTCTTCGACTTTATTCAAACGCGCATTTTTCCGCGCGATCGATAACGCATCTTTGGAAACGTCCAGCGCGTCAACCACGGCTCCCGGCAGCAGCCGGGCCAGAGACACCGCGATATTTCCGCTTCCCGTCCCCACATCCAGGATTTTCAAACCGGCGCCCCGGGGCTCCGGTGCTCCGGCGGCATAATTTACCGCCGTCTCCACCAGTATCTCAGTCTCCATCCGCGGGATCAATACCGCCGGATCAACCTCGAAACTAAACCCCATAAATTCCTGTGTGCCGAGGATATACGCAAGCGGTTCTCCGGTAACGCGCCTTTGGAGGATCGCCGATACCCGGCCGGAGACAGACTTATTCAAAACGGTGTTTCTCTTAAGAAATAATGCCGTCCTGTCACAATGCATAACATGGGTCAATACCAATTCCGCTTCGGTCATCTCATTCTCAGTTCTCTTCCGCTTTCCTCGCCGCTTCCTCGCTCGCTTTGATCAAAGCATCGGACAACTCGTCCAGATCTCCTTCCAGGACCGCTTCCATCTTATACAGCGTAAAATTAATGCGGTGGTCGGTTATCCGCCGGTCCGGGAAATTATAGGTGCGTATTTTTTCACTGCGGTCCCCGGTGCCGACCTGGGACTTGCGGGCATCCGATATTCTTTTAGACTCTTCCTCGTGTTTCTTATCAAGGAGCCGGGCGCGCAGGACCCTGAGAGCCTGGGCCTTATTCTTCTGCTGGGAGCGCCCATCCTGGCAGGCGACCACGGTACCGGTCGGGACATGGGTGATCCTGACCGCGGAATCGGTCTTTTGCATATGCTGGCCGCCGGGCCCCGACGAACGATAGGTATCGATCTTAAGATCGGCGGGATTGATGACCAGTTCCACTTCTTCCGGTTCCACCATCACCACCACCGTAGCCGTCGACGTATGTATCCTGCCCTGCGCCTCGGTATCCGGCACCCGCTGTACCCGGTGCACCCCGCTTTCAAACCGCAGCCGTTTGTGCACGGATTTCCCGGAAACGCTGAATACGATTTCCTTGAAACCTCCCACATCGGTAGGGTGGGCGGACATGGTTTCCACCACCCACCCTTTGGAAGCGGCATATTTAGTGTACATCCGGTAGAGGTCCGCGGCGAATAAAGCCGCCTCAGACCCGCCGGTGCCCTGCCGGATCTCCATGATCACATCCTTATCGGCATCCTTATCTTCGGTCTTCAGGGCTTCGGTTAATTGAGCTTCAAGCGCCGATTTCCTCTCCGCAAGATCGAGGAGCTCTTTTTTTGCCAGTTCCGTGAAATCACGGTCGTGACGCTCCTTCAACATGCCTTCGAGGTCTTCGATCTCCGTAAACACTTTCTTGTATTCCCGGAAAAGAAAAACAGGCCCGCGCAAGTCGGAAAGCTCCTTGGCCAGCTTATTATACCGTTCAGCATCGGCAAGGAGTTCATGCGAGGCCAGGAGATTCTCGAGTTCCTGATACCGGAACTCCATTTTTTTCAGTTGTTCAAACATGTGTGGAGAGTTCTTGTGTTCGTATTTTACTCTTTCTTGCCCTTCCCGTACTTCTTGATGAACTTATCCACTCTTCCCGCGGAATCGACGAACTTCTGTTTTCCGGTAAAAAACGGATGGCATTTCGAACAAAGATCCACGCGGATGTTCGGTTTCGTCGAACGGGTATGGATAGTCTCGCCGCAGGCGCACACAACTATCGATTCTTTGTAGACCGGATGTATCTTGTCTTTCATGGATATCTCCTTTTTTTTAAAGTTACTTTGTATTCATGCCGTTCAAAAACTCTTCATTGGTTTTTGTTTTCTGCAGGCGTTCGATAAGCAGTTCCATCGCTTCCACGTTATTCAATTCATTCAACGCTTTCCTGAGCAGCCACACTTTCTGAAGTTCATTGTTTCCCAAGAGCAGCTCTTCATGCCGGGTATTCGATTTCTTGATATCGATAGCCGGATATATCCTGCGCTGGAAGAGGTTCCGGTCAAGCTGAAGTTCCATATTGCCGGTGCCTTTGAATTCTTCGAAAATGACTTCATCCATACGGCTGCCGGTATCCACCAAAGCGGTGGCAATGATGGTAAGGCTTCCGCCCTCCTCCAACGCGCGCGCCGCGCCGAAGAAACGTTTTGGTTTCTGCAGGGCGTTGGAATCGATACCGCCCGAGAGCACCTTGCCGCTGTGCGGGATCACCGAGTTATACGCCCGCGCCAGGCGGGTAATACTGTCCAGAAGGACAACCACGTCTTTTTTATGCTCGACAAGCCGCTTCGCCTTTTCCAGCACGATCTCGGCGACCTGGAGATGCCGTTCCGGCGGTTCGTCGAATGTCGATGATATGACATCGCCCTTGACATGCCGCTGCATATCGGTAACTTCTTCCGGGCGCTCGTCGATAAGCAGGACCATCAGGATGACCTCGGAATTATTGGAGGTGATGGCGTTGGCGAGTTTCTGCAGAAGAACGGTCTTGCCGCTGTAGGGCTGCGCGACGATAAGGCCGCGCTGGCCTTTGCCCAAAGGAGTAAGAAGCGTAATGATCCGGGCGGAGATCTCTTCGGGCTTGGTCTCCAGATTAAAACGCTCATGCGGATACACGGGCGTCAGGTTGTCAAAAAGCACCTTATCCTTCGCGTCTTCAGGCCCCTCGAAATTAACCGCCTCCACTTTCAGCAGGGCGAAATATTTCTCCCCTTCTTTAGGAGGGCGTATCTGGCCGCTGACCGTATCCCCGGTCCGCAGATCGAATTTCCGTATCTGGGAAGGGGACACATAAATATCGTCGGGGCACGGCAGGTAATTATAATTTGCCGACCGCAGGAACCCGAAACCCTCGGGAAGGATCTCCAGAACGCCTTCCCCGAACATCAAACCTTCTTTTTCAGCCTGCGCCTGCAGGATCTTGAAAATAAGGTCCTGTTTTTTCAATCCGGCCATACCGTTCACATTCAACTCTTTGGCAAATTTATTCAATTCCGTGATTTTCATTTCCTTCAAAAGACTGATATCTACTTTCTCCACAAAAACCTCCTTATTTGTTCAACCTGTTCTTTCGTTTCACGCATGGTTCCATTATTATCTATGACAAAATCCGCCAAACGGATCTTCCTGTTAAGCGGGATCTGATGCCGGATCCTTTGCAGGATCTCGCGGTCCGGTAAAGAATCCCGGCTGCGCACCCGGCGCAGCTGATTCGCGCGGCTCGACTTTACCACGACTATGGCGTCAACCGCGCGGGCCAACCCCGCTTCAATAAGCAGCGGGGCGTCCAGTATAAACATTCGGTTCGCGCCTTTCCGCACCCTGCCTTTGATGATTTGAATGATTACCGGATGAGTAATACGATTCAGTTTTTTAAGCGCGTTTGTGTCGTTAAAAACAATGCCCGCAAGCCTGCGATTATCAATACGTTTATTCCCGGCAAGAATCCCCCGTCCAAAAACCCGGACGATTCTCCGGTAAACCTCCTTTCCGGGACTTAATAAACCGTGCGCGATCCTATCGGCATCAATAACACTCACGCCGCGCCGTTTGAACATCCGCGCCACGGTCGTCTTACCGCTGCCGAAACTCCCGGTCACACCGATCACGAATCTGCGCCTCATATCAGAACCCTTAACCTTGGGACAGAACAGTGTTCTCTCCTGGAAGATACCGATATCCCTTGACGCAGGGACAGAACACTGTTCTGTCCCTGCACAGGATGATACAACACGCACTGTTGTTCAAATTACAGGTTTTTCGCTTTCTTATACAGCGCGATATATTCTTTCCCTGATGCGTCCCAGGAAAAATTACAGGCCATACCCGCGGCGATAAGCCTGTCCCATTTCGCCGCGTCCTTATATGCGCTCACCGCTTTCTTTATGGTGGCGATCAATTCCTCTTTGTTGTATTGGTCGAACACGAAACCGTTCTTGCCGGTTACGGTATCGGCAAGCCCCCCGGTCTTGAACACCAACGGGATCGTACCGTAGCGCAGGCTGATCATCTGCCCTAATCCGCACGGCTCGTAATGGGACGGCATGAGAAAAATATCCGAACCGGCGTATATCTTATGCGCGAGGGCATCGTCAAATTTCATATGCAGTGAAATGACCTTGGGATATTTCTTGACCATCTGTTCCAGGATATCGTGATATTTCTGGTCCCCGGTGCCCAAGATCACCATCTGGATATTCATCCGGCAGATCTCGTCTATCCCTTCGGCGATAATATCGAATCCTTTCTGCTGGGCAAGCCTGGACACGATCCCGAAAAGCGGAACACCCTTCTTAACGGGAAGTTTGCTCAATTTCAGCAGGTCTTCCTTATCCTGGGACTTATCGGCTATGGATTTGACGCTAAAGGTCTTGGCGATGAACCGGTCTTTGGCCGGATTCCAAATGTCATAATCCAGGCCGTTGATGATCCCGAAGACCGAATCACGGCGTTTGTTCAGTACCCCTTCAAGGCCGAAACCGAATTCCTTGGTCTGTATCTCCCTGCTATAGGTGGAACTGACGGTATTGATCACATCCGAGAAAACAAGCCCTCCCTTAAGCACGTTTATCTTGCCGAAATATTCCAGAGCCTCCATATTGAACAGCTCCCAGTTCAAGTCCAGTTTGGGGAATTCCTCCTGTTTGAACAAACCCTGGTAACCGATATTATGTATGGTGAAAACGGTCTTCATGTTCTTATAGAATGCATCGCTGCTGTACCGGGCCTTGAGGTAGACCGGGACCAGCGCCGACTGCCAGTCATGGCAATGCAGGATATCGGCCTTGAATTTTATCTCTTTCAACAGATCAAGCGCGCGGCGCGAGTAATACGAGAACCGGTCCAGGTTATCCGGGTAATCGCCGGCCTTCTCACTGTAGAGATTATCCCGGTCAAAATATGCCGGATTATCCAGAAAATATACTTTTATGCCTTTGCCGATGACGGAATAAAAAACATCCCCCTTGAGCTTTTCGATCTTTACCTGTTTCAGATTTTTCACCGTCTTATAATACGGCATAATGACGATCACTTCCTCGCCCAGCTTTTCCAAAGCTAACGGCAGAGCGCCTGCCACATCCGCTAAACCGCCCGTCTTGGCGAACGGCACTACCTCTGTTGCGCACATTGCTATTTTCATTGCCCCCCCTCCTTTGTATAAAACTCTTCCATTTCCAGCCAATTCTTACCCATTTTGATATCGACCCTAACCGGGACATCCAGTTCAAACACGTGTTCCATCTTCTCCCGGATGAGGCCGGCGACTGCCTGCATCTCCGTGCGCGGCACGTCAAAAAGCAGTTCATCATGTATCTGCAAGATCATCTTTGTCCGAACCTTCCCCGCGGAAAACTCCTTGTATATCTCGATCATCGCCAGCTTGATGAGATCGCTGGCCGACCCCTGCACCGGGGTATTCACCGCCTGGCGCTGGGCGAACTGGCGGATATTCTGATTCTTACTGAGTATCTCCGGGATATACCTGCGCCGTCCCAGCATGGTGGTCACAAAACCGTTCTCCTCGGCTTTTTTTATCTGCGCCTGGATATAATCCTTCACCCCGGGATAGCGGACAAAATAGGTGTCGATTATCTTTTGCGCCTCATCGGGAGCGATCCCCAGGTCCCGGGACAGGCCGAACGAGGTCAGGCCGTAAGTGATACCGAAATTCACCCGTTTTGCGGTATCGCGCATTTCATCGCTCACCGCGGATTCTTCAACCCCGTATATCAAAGCCGCAGTCGCCTTATGGATATCCTTGTTATTCCTGAATGCGGCAGCCAGATTCTCATCTTTGGATATATGGGCCAGGATGCGCAATTCTATCTGGGAATAATCGCAGGAAACCAACACGCTCTCATCGCTGAAAGCAAGGATCGCCTTCCTGATATTCCTGCCCACATCGGTCTTTACCGGGATGTTCTGCAGGTTGGGATTGCTCGAGCTCAATCTGCCCGTTTCCGTGACCGCCTGGTTGAATGAACTATGCACCTTTCCGGTACTCTTATCCACCAGGCCGGGCAGAGGATCGATATACGTGGATTTCAATTTCGACAACCGGCGGTATTCCAAAAGAAATTCCGGCAAAGCATGTTGAGAAGCCAAATTCCGCAAGACCTCTTCATCCGTCGAAGGGCCGGTCTTGCCTTTTTTAACCACCGGCAGTTTGAGCCGCCCGAATAATACCTCCCCCAATTGCTTGGGCGAATTTATATTGAACTCCCCCCCGCTCAATTCATAGATATTTTTTATCAATTCCTGGAGCCGTTTCTCCAGGTCTGCGGACAATCGTTCAAGGAGTTTAAGGTCGAAGCGTATCCCGTTCGATTCCATATCCGCAAGGACCGCGACCAGGGGCATTTCAATATCCGAGAACAATTTGATCAAATCCTTATCGCGCAATTCTTTTTCCAACACCGGCCGCAAAGTGCCGATCAGAGAAATCCCCGGCGCGCCTTCCCCGGATTCCGGTTTATACGATTTCCCCAGGTAATCCCAAGCCAGGTCGTGCAGGCCGTACGCCCCTTTAGAAGGATTCAACAAATATCCCGCTATCATGGTATCGAACCCCAACCCCTTGAGAAAAATCCCCTTGGCGGACAATGACCGTTGCGCCTTTTTCAGGTCATGTCCCGACTTTTTAATCGAAGTATCCGCCATAAGCTGCGCCATCCGCGGGCCGGGATCCCGTAGGCGCACGATTGTCCCGCCTGCGCCGATAAATATCTCTCCCTCCCCGGCCGGATTTACGGTAATTTCTTCCGCGCCCTTGAACACGGCGGGGATATCATCATCCGTAATATCTTTGACCCCCGCTTCCTGCGCCACCTCTTCGGAAATATCGAGCGCCTCCAGCAATTTCCTGAACTCGAGAAATTTAAAAAGCTGAAAAAGCTCCCGGGTATCGGCGGGCGCGATCTGCAGATCATCCACCGCAAACTCGAGATCGCTATGCGAATCCAGATTCACCAGTTCCCTGTTCAATTTTATGGTATCCAGGTGTCCGTGGATCGATGCGCGTATTTTTTCTTCTTTCACCTGCTCAAGCTCAGCCAGGAGATTATCTAAAGAACCGAACCTGTTGATAAGCTTCACCGCGGTCTTCTCCCCGATCCCCGGCACGCCGGGTATATTATCGGAGGCATCTCCCATCAATGCCAGCACGTCGCTTATCCGGGATGCCGGGACACCGAAGCGTTCCTGCACCTCTGCCGGGGTATACGTGATACCTTCATCTTTATACGGGCTGAACACCGAAATATCCTCATCCACCAACTGCAGCATATCTTTATCCGAACTGATGATGGTAACCGGCAGGCCTTTTTTTTGGGCGGCTCTCGCCAGGACGGCGATGACATCATCCGCCTCATACCCTTCCTTTTCACGGATAGATATTCCGTAGGCGGATATTACTTTCCGTATATACGGTAGTTGCGAGGACAATCCGTCCGGCATAGGCGGACGCTGGATCTTATATTCGGCAAATTTCTTTTGCCGGAAGGTCTCTTTGGAAACGTCGAAACAAGCGGCCATGAACTTCGGCTTGTGCTCTTTCAATATCTTATTCAATATATTGATAAAACCGTATACGGCGTTCGTCGGCTGTCCAAAAGAGGTGGAAAGCCCGCTGAACGCGTAAAATGCCCGGTAACAAAAAGCGGTAGCATCCAATAAAAAAATTCGAGACATCTTTAAACGGGATTATTCATGAATTAAAAAGGCGTGGCCGCAATGCAGCTCGTATACATCCCTATCGTTATCGTAAAAGCGATTCTCGTATCCGATTAGCCAATGCTTTAATATCGGGATTGGAAGGATCGAGGTATTCCGCTACGGTGATCTCTTTGAGCGCGGTGGGGTATTCACCGGCAGCAAGGCTTTCTTTGGACCTCTGTACATACCGTAAAGCTTCGACTTTTGGATCAGTCTTTAAAATATCGACACCCTTTCTCGCCTTGGGGTCGAACAAAGTTACCTTCGCCGGATTCTGATAATCCATCCCGGGGTATATCCCCAGAGTCTGCAATCCATCGGAATACGCTTTATCCGCATTATCAAAAGACTCGGGGTACAAACGATTGAGCTGTTCAAGGCGCTTCAACGCCACTTCCGTCCAAGGATCGCCGACATCCCCCACCATCGCTCGTTTCACCCAATAGAGAATAGCGGTGGAATAATCCCCCTGCCCTTCGAAAAGAAGGGCTAAATTAGAATAACTGTTGGGGTATGTGGGATCGGCTCCTACGGCGCTCTGGTACATCCCTTTTGCGCGCTCGATCAGGCCTTTCGACTCGAAAACAATACCCAGATCGTTATATGCCTCGGCAAAAGAAGGATCGATACCTATTGCCTTCTGGTACAAAGAAACAGCATCATTCAATTTGCCTGCCTGCTGAGCCTTAAGCCCCTCCTGCCGGTACTTCACCGCCTGCTCCTGCAATTCTTCCCGCAGATGCGATTCTTCGGTAAGTTGGTTCAGGATACCCTGCTCAGCGCACAAAGCAATTGAAGTAATACCTATGACTATGAAACACAAACAAGTTAGGAAGGTTTTAGAGGTGTGCTTCATTAGATTTAATATACAGAAAAAAACGGAAAAGGTCAAGTAAAATTAATCCCAAATCCGGATTGACTACAGCATCGGTTCCATCTCAAGCGCCGGGTGTTTCACGCTCTGCAGGAAACTCAACAGTTCTTCGGAGGTAGTTGCCACGGCCTCATCGGCAATTTTTTCCAGCAGGCCGGGCTCACCCATTTCCCGGAGATACCGTATTAACTTATCTCCCAGTTCCTCTTTCAAACTTTTCGGCATCCAGACCAGACGTTTGATACCGCCTTCGGCGGAGATGAACTTTTTGCTCACCATGTACAGCTTGCCTACTCCCAAAAATCCGGGAGTCTGCACGCCGCCTCCCACTGAACCGGCCAAGGTGGTAAAGGTCATCCCGCTGGGAGTCATCCCGGAGAAATCACGGTTAACCACCATCACGCCGTTGGCCTCCGGGACAATGGCAAGAATACACTCAAAACATCCGCAGGATGACTGCGGTGAATCCATAAGGGAATACATGCTGACGCGCTCGATGTTCTTATTCGAATTCTGAAATACGAAATCGTTTATATTCTTCCACTGGCCGAGCCGGGTATCCAACGTCTCCCCTTTTGCGATGGGCCGGTTCGGCCCGGTAGGATTGATCTCAAACGCGGCCTTGCCGTCCAGCCAGGAATACGCGCCGCACAAACCCAGGCGCTCGGGGGTGATCACGCAGACATGATTGGGCGCGAAACTCTGGCACAAAGTGCAGGAATAGTACGTATCCACGCTCTCATCGAGCATCCCGCTTATGCGCTCATCGCGCTCGTCATATGACTCTTTGGCGGATTCCAGCAATTTTTTGACATCCGTTTCCCGGGTATATATTTTCACCTGCACTTTATCCAGGATCGCGTTGAATTCCTGATGCAGCATGGCGTGCAGGATCACCCCGATATGGTTAAGCCTGAACCCCTTGGCAAAGGCGTCCTTTGAAACGCGTATCCAGACCATATCCCGCTGTCCCACATGCATCAAACCCATGGCGTAATTGACAAACCGGTGTATCTGGCGTTCAAGGATAGGCTCAAAATCCTTCTGCATTTTCCGGCCGGCGACTTCCACCAGAATACCCAGCGGCAACGCTTTCGCATCCTTCTCAAGCTGGTCGATATCCGAGCCGAGAAGTTCCACCTTCCCGTCTACAACCTCTTTCGAATCCCGGGCAACAAGATATTCAAAAGCGGTACTGCTCTTTCCGCCGAACTCCGCGTGCAAATGCTCTTTCCGCACCCGTTCGCCTTCAAAAGCCGCCGCGTAGGATACCGGCACGGCGATATGCGAAACCTTTACTTTAATTCCGCGCACTTCGATGCAACGCGGCACTATTTTTCCATGATCAAGTTCTTTTATCAAAGCCTCATACACCGGTTCGCCCGGCACCCGTATCTCCGGGACGTCGGAATCGACGATAATAGGAAATCCCATAGCGATCGCTCCCGCACCAGTGGCTACTTTGATTTCATCAAGTTCCCCCAACACCAGGCCGAAAGCGAACACCCGTTCCTTGGTATAAGCAAGGCATTTGGCGTCTCCGGCTTTCAGGCCTCCAAAAGTTAAAGCCGAACGGACGGCCCAATTCAATGGAAATATCCCCGAAATAGTGTCCCTGCCATACGGAACGATATAATTATCCCAGCCCATCTCCACATTTTCCTCTATCAACTGGTCGATAATGGAACGGCCCTTTACCGACGAACCCACAAACATGAGGATATTGCGTTCCTGAAATTCCCTGACAATGGCAACCGCGGTTTTATTGTCCGGAGCGGCACCGAGTATGGCGGCAAAACCCGGGATGCGCCCATCCACCAGCTGGATGCCCAGCGAACGCATAATATTATCGCTAAAAAATCCCACGCAGTCCTTCTGCGGTTCTTCTCCGTATACATACCGCATTGCGGCGATTATTTCTTCGCAAAACAAAGCCGCCATTCCCGCGTTCAACGCGTCTCCCAGACCGGGATCGGGAAGGATTTCCGGGAGCAGCGACTTAACGTGATCAAGGACAGGCGGCACGTCTTTCAAAATCTCCACTTTCGCGCCAAGGACAGCGTTAGCCATGGGGAAATAATACGCGGTCTCAGGAAAACCAACCCTGTACGCCTCCCCTTTTTGTTTTATTGTTTTTTGTAAATGTTCGGATGCCTGTTTATAGAGAGCGCGCGCGCCCCCCACCGCCAGCTGAGCGACTATATTAGACATGGGTTTGCTCCTTTTCCGCCAAAGGGCCGGAGCCCCCCGGATAAACAAAATCTTCCGCCAGTAATCGTTCTTTTATTGAAGATACGTCGGCCTTTTCTTTCATCAATCTCAAAAACACCGTGCCGGCCTCGATATTCCCCGTCAGGACCGCCCCGGCCAGCATATTGTCCTTAAAGATTATCCTGCGGTAAAAACCTCTCCCCGGGTCGGAACTGTTCAATTCTTCGAAACCCGACGGATTCCCGGGAAGCTCATACGTCCCCATCGAGACCGCCTGCAGGCCGAAAAATTCGAGCGAGCTCATCCGTATTGACCGTTCATACGCGGCCGCGCCGCCTGCCATATTCTCTCCCGCTACCGCCCCCTGTTCAACGGCGTCGGCCCAAAAGGAACGCGCAGGCGTTCCCTCTCCGGCACAACAGGGACTTTCGCAGACATCTCCGGCGGCATAAATATTCCCGATATTCGTGCGCATGAACGCGTCTACCGGTATGCCGGTATTGATCTGTATCCCGCTCTCCTGCGCGGCACCGATATTCGGTTCCACTCCTTTGCCCGCCACAACCAATGAAGCGGCGAATATTTTACCGGAAGAGAGCTTGACCGCTTTGATATCCCCTTCCCCGATAATCTCGGAAACATCCTGCCGGATGACAAATTCGATACCGTTATCCTCCAGCCTCTTTTGTATCAGGGCCGACGAACCGGGATCAAAAACCCGGGACAATATCGAGGATGAAGAAACAACCACTTTGACTTCCATGGCGCGCCTTCTCAACGCAGAGGCCGCGGCAATGCCCACCAGCCCGCCCCCCATCACGCAAACACATTTCACTACCGGCAAGAGAGACTGAATTTCTTTTACATCCTGCAAAGTACGGAAGCCGAACACACCCGCCTTCCGGATACCCTTTATTTCCGGTATCCTGGGGCGAGCTCCGGTGGCAATAAGCAAAACGTCATAATCGAAATTGGTTTTGTCTTCGCAGACAACCCGGTTTTTCTTCGGCAAAACATGGCTCACCTTCCTGCCCAACACCAGTTCGATGCCGTTGTCCTTATAAAAACTTTCCGGCGGGTAAAAGAGC
>JBAZGE010000052.1:0-12788 GCA_041653035.1 Candidatus Omnitrophota bacterium | reverse complement strand
GGCCCTTGAGGCGGCGGTGAAGCTGGCCGACCGCTATGTGAGCGGCAGGTTCCTGCCCGATAAGGCCATCGATTTGATCGATGAAGCGGGTTCGCGCGCGCGGCTGAACGTTTTGGTTGTCCCGCCCGAGATAAAAGAGCTTGAAGAAAAGGTTGAGGTTCTTCGCAAGGAAAAAGAGGCGCATATCAAGAGTCAGGATTTTGAAAAGGCGGCATCTCTGCGGGATCAGGAGCGCCTGGCCCGCCAGGAATTGGAACGGGTGAATCAGGAGTGGACGGCGACCAAAGATAAACTGCGGCCGGAAGTGAATGTTGAAGAAATTGCCAAGATCGTCGCGCAGTGGACGGGAATTCCCATATACCGGTTGGAAGAAAAAGAAGGAGAAAAACTCCTGTTTATAGAACAGAAACTGCAGGAGCGCGTGGTAGGCCAGAAAGAAGCCCTGGATGTTATTGCCAGCGCAGTGCGCCGTTCACGCGCCGGGATCAAGGATCCCCGGAGGCCGATCGGTTCGTTTATCTTCCTGGGGCCGACGGGAGTGGGCAAGACTTTGCTCGCGCGCGCCTTAGCCGAATTCATGTTCGGGGATGAGGATGCGCTCTTACAGTTGGATATGTCCGAATACATGGAGAAATTCAATGTTTCCCGTCTTATCGGCGCTCCCCCGGGATACGTCGGTTACGAAGAGGGCGGCCAGCTTTCCGAACGGGTCCGCCGCAGGCCGTATTCGGTGGTCCTGCTGGATGAGATCGAAAAAGCGCACCCCGATGTGTTCAATCTGCTCCTGCAGGTATTTGAAGACGGGCGGCTGACGGACAGCTTGGGGCGGAAAGTTGATTTTCGCAATACTATTGTGATCATGACCTCGAACGTGGGCGCGGAGCTCATCCGTAAAGCAAGCTCCATAGGTTTTGGGGAGCAGAAATCGGAAGTCTCCTATCTGGAGATGAAGGGTAAACTGCTCGAGGAGGTCAAACGTACCTTCAAGCCGGAGTTCCTTAACCGTATAGACGATATTATCGTTTTCCGCCCGCTCTCGCGGCAGGATCTTCAGCGCATCGTGGAAATAGAGATAGGGTATCTGGTGGAGCGGCTCAAGGAACAGCATATATCGTTGGATATCACTCAGGAAGCCAAGGAGTTGATCATCGATAAAGGGTTCGATCCGGTATTCGGGGCGCGGCCTTTGAAGAGGACCATTCAGCGGTTCCTGGAAGATCCTTTGGCATCCGATATCATTTCTAAAAAATACAAGGAGGGCCAGGTGGTCAAGGTTTCTTGTAAAAATGCCGAACTGCTGTTTGAATAGATTATGATCACAAAATTCGTCCTGACAATAGGCTGTAAGGTAGCCGCCGGGTTGTATTTCATGGGAGGAATGGTGAACCTGGGGGCGCGGGCTTTTTTCTGGTCGTTTCGCCATCCCTTCCGCGGAGGGCGTTTGTTCGAGCAGTCCCGGAAAGCCGGTATGGACAGCCTTCCGATCGTTTCTCTGGTTTCTTCTTTCATCGGGATCATCTTTGCTTTGCAGACTGCCTACCAGATGCAGAAACTCGGTTCCGAGATGTACATCGCCAGTATCGTCGCGGTTTCCATGGTTCGGGAGTTGGGGCCGGTTATCACCGCTCTGGTCGTGGCCGGCCGCGTGGGAGCTGCGATCACCGCGGAGATCGGCTCCATGAAAGTGACTGAACAGATAGATGCTCTGGAGACCCTGGGAAGCAATCCTATCCAGTATCTGGTGGTTCCGCGTTTTGTCTCGCTGGCGCTTATGCTGCCCCTCCTGGTTTTGTACGCGGACATACTCGGGATATTCGGCGGGTGGCTTATCTGTGTTTATAAGCTGGGGATATCTTCTACGATGTACCTGCGCCTGAGTTTTGACGCCTTGTTTTATAAAGATCTGGTGACCGGGCTTATCAAGACCGTGTTTTTCGGCATGATCATCGCCCTGGTCAGTTGTTATCACGGGTTCAATGTCAAAGGAGGCGCGGAGGGAGTGGGAGATGCGACCCGCCGTGCCGTGGTCACCTCGTTCATTTTGATCATTACCACGGATTGTTTTTTTACCGCTTTGTTCTATTTTATTTTTCCATAATCTCCGATGATAAATATAAAAGGTCTGTCCAAATCGTTTGAGTCTCATCAGGTGCTCGATTCGCTTGACCTGACGGTGGCCACGGGGGTTACTCTGGTGGTCCTCGGCCGGTCGGGCTGCGGAAAAAGCGTGCTCCTGAAGCATATAGTTGGCTTATTGCGCCCGGAAAGCGGGGAGGTTTTTATCGACGGGGAAGATATCTGGAAACTGCGTGATTCCCGCATGGACGCGCTGAGAATGAAAATGGGAATGGTTTTCCAGGGCGGCGCTCTTTTTGATTCCCTTACCGTGGGGGAGAATGTGGGCTTCAGTTATATCGAACACATGGATTATTTTAAACTGAGCAAAAAAGAGATCGAAAACAGGGTAACCGAGTCCCTGGAGATGGTGGGTTTGAGCGGTATCGAGAATGAGATGCCTTCGGAGTTGAGCGGCGGCATGAAAAAACGCGTGTCCCTGGCTCGGGCGATCTGCACCAAGCCTGATATCATACTGTATGATGAGCCGACCACGGGAGTTGATCCCATAACCGCCGATGTCATTAACGAGCTTATCCGCGGCTTACACGATGTCCTCAAGGTCACTTCTATCGTAGTCACGCACGATATGCGCAGTGCCTATAAAGTCGCGGATAGAATAGCCATGATGTATAAGGGCAAGATCATCGCGGAGGGTACTCCCGGTGATATCCAGAATACCCAGAATCCGGTGGTGTACCAGTTCATAAACGGGTTGGCGAAAGGGCCTATTACCGACGATATAAATCATACAGTATAACATATAACCGGAGGTTATCCATGGAATTCGGTAAGACAAAGTTTGAACTAAGACTGGGTTTTTTTGTTCTGGTCGGTTTGATCATTCTGGTTACCTTTGTTCTTTTGATCGGCGATTTTAAGACCTGGGGAATGGTATACCGGGTGAATTTTATTTTTACCAACGTGAACGGGGTCAGGATCGGGGCTCCTATCCGGTTCGCCGGCGTGGATGCGGGCGAGATCGAATCCATGCAGATCGTTCCCCGGCCCGAACTGCAAACGTCCGAGATCAAAATAGTGGGGCTTGTGCGCAATAACGTACAGATCCCTCCCGATTCGGTAATTTGGATCAGCACGCTCGGCCTGCTGGGCGAGAAGTATATAGATATCATACCGGGTAAGGATTATACCCATTCCGTCAAGAATGATGAAACGCTCCGGGGAACCGATCCTATCGCCCTGAATGAGGTCACCGAGGTGATCAAAGGTATGGCCGATGATCTGCGCAGCCTGGTCACCAAGGTGCAGAACGGGGAGGGGACGGTCGGCCGGTTATTCAATGATGATACGCTGTACAAAGAGATCGAAGGCCTGGTTGAGGATATCCGGCAGAACCCCTGGAAATTGTTCTGGAAGCCGAAGGGGAAAAAATAGTGTGTAAGTGTATAAGTTTGTAAGTGTGTAAGTATAGAGAATAAACATGAAAACCAAGACCGTATTTAGCTGTCAGAACTGCGGGTATCAGTCTCCGCGATGGCTGGGCAAGTGCCCGGATTGTAATAATTGGAACACATTTGTGGAGGAAGATTACGCGCCTCCGCCGTCCGCCGCCGAGGTTAAAAGCAGGATGATTTCCGGCGATGATGCCCCGGTGTTATTAAGAGAAGTAGTTTTGAGCGAGGCCGGCCGTGCCAAGACCGGCATTCAGGAGTTTGACCGGGTGTTGGGCGGGGGGATTGTGGAGGGTTCAGTGGTATTGATCGGAGGGGACCCCGGGATCGGTAAATCCACCATTTGTTTGCAGGTTTGCCGGCAATTGACCGGCCAGGGGCATACGGTTCTTTATGTAAGCGCCGAAGAATCGGTCACCCAAACGAAATTAAGGGCAAGCCGGCTGGGGGCGGGCAAAGAGAGCGAATGTCTGTACATCGTTAATCAGACGGATGTTACAAAGATTATAGAGTATGTAAAAAAAATTAAGCCGAAACTGCTTATTGTTGATTCCATCCAGGTTATTTTCGATCCCGGGATCGGCTCATCGCCGGGCAGTGTCAGTCAGGTGCGTGAATGTTCGGGCCTTCTTACCCAATTGGCTAAAAAAACGGGGACGGCTGTTTTTATCGTCGGCCACGTGACCAAGGAAGGCACGCTGGCCGGGCCGCGTGTCCTTGAGCATATCGTGGATACCGTTCTGTATTTCGAAGGCGACCGGTTTACCGTGTACCGTGTCTTGCGCGCGGTAAAAAACAGGTTCGGTTCAACCAACGAGATCGGCGTTTTCGAGATGGATTCCGCCGGATTAAAAGAAGTCTCGAACCCATCGCAGATCTTTCTGGCGGAGCGGCCGAAGCAGGTATCCGGTTCGGTGGTTACCGCTCTTATTGAAGGGAGCCGTCCGCTCCTGGTTGAGATCCAGGCGTTGGTGAGCAGGACTACGTTTGGGTATCCCGCGCGCCGCAGCCAGGGGTTTGATTTCAACCGTTTGGGCTTGCTGACGGCTGTTCTGGAAAAACGTATCGGTTTACAACTGGAAACCGAGGATATTTTTGTGAACGTGGTGGGAGGGATCAAAGCCGAAGACCCGGCCGCTGACCTTTCGGTCATCACCGCCGTGTCTTCCGCTTTTTTAGGAAAACAGGCTTTATTTGACGCGGTCATCCTGGGAGAAGTGGGCCTGGCGGGGGAAGTGCGGAGTGTCTCACAGGCGGCATTGCGCATAAATGAAGCGGAAAAACTGGGATTTAGGAAGTGCATTCTTCCTAAAAGCAACTGTCAGAATCTCGGGTATAATAAGGATAAAATAGAGATTGTCCCGGTTACCACGGTGAAGGAAACGCTGGGTATTGCGCTGTCATAGGCGGAATAATTTATAATGCGGGGAATTAAATGGCAACTGAAAGAATTAATTCAAAGCGCAAATGTTAAATAACAAAACTTCGTGTTTTGGATTTAAGATTTTGACATTTGAATTTATTTTGTGCTTAGTGATTCGACATTATAACAGAGGAGGAGGCTTTATATGAATCTATTGATATTGCGTATTTTGTTTGTGGTCGGAAGCATGGGCGTGGGATACTCTATTTTAGCTCCGAAAGGGGAATATGTGTCCGGCCTGGTGATTGGTCTTGTCGCCAGTCTTATTCTTGTTTTCATGGAAGTTGGGATGCGCCGGGTTTCTTCCCGAGGGCTTTCCAGCGCGGTTTTCGGGCTCATCCTGGGTATCATCATGTCCAAGATCGTGACCGACGCTTTCAGCCTCGCTCCCCTCCCCCCGGAAACCCTGTCTGTTATCAGTATCTGTTTTACCCTGGTGCTTTGCTATTTATGCATGGCTCTTGCTTTGCGCGGTAAAGATGAATTCAATATTATCATCCCCTATATCCGCCTGCGGCGGCAGGATCAGGTTGAAGAGATCGTTATCCTGGACACCAGCGTGATCATCGACGGGAGAATTGTGGATATCCTCAGAACACATTTTTTGGAGGGGAAGATCGTCATCCCGCGGTTTGTCCTCAAGGAATTGCAGTTGATCGCCGATTCCATGGATCCCCTGAAACGCCAGCGGGGCCGCCGGGGGCTGGAAATACTTCAGACCATACAAAAAGAACTGGGGATGAGTATTAACTTGAACGAAGAAGATTTTCCGGAGGTGAAAGAAGTGGACGCCAAGCTGGTGAAATTGGCGCGGCTTCTGGAGGCCAAAATCCTGACCGTCGATTTTAATCTGAACCGTGTCGCTTCCATCCAGGGTATCAAAGTTTTGAACATCAATGAACTTGCCAACGCCATGAAGACCATGGTTTTCCCCGGTGAAGAGATGCAGATACGGCTTATCAAGGACGGGAAAGAATATAATCAGGCAGTCGGATACCTCGAGGACGGGACTATGGTGGTAGTGGAGGACGGCCGCAAGCTCGTCGGGCAGGAAGTCCGGGTCCAGGTCACTTCGGTTATACAGACCCAGGCGGGGAGGATGGTTTTTACGAAACTCGCAAGGTAATTTTTTATCATGCATGTGACCGCACTAGTTCTTGCCGCCGGTAAAGGCGAAAGACTGAAACATAAAGTTTCTAAGCCGCTGGTTTTATTGAACGCTCAGCCTGTTATCGCTTACTCTTTGAGAACGCTCGATACCCTGGTATTTATCAAAGATATTGTGGTCGTGGCAGATTCTTCGAACAGGGCGGGGATTCTTAAAGTGGTTGAGCAGTTCCGTTTTCGAAAAATACGGCAGGTGGTCATTGGTGGGGCCAGGCGTCAGGATTCCCTGGGCAGAGGTCTCGCTGTCCTTGATCGGCGGACTGATCTGGTATTGGTCCATGATGCCGCACGTCCATTTGCGGATAAAAGAAGTATTACCGCGGCGGTTAGAGAAGCGGCGCGATGCGGGGCGGCGGTGGTGGGCGTGCCGGTGAAAGCGACGATAAAGAAGTGCATAAGTGCATCGGTGCATAAGTGCATGTGTGTGAAAGAAACGTTGAAGCGGGATGAGTTGTGGGAGATACAGACGCCGCAGGTATTCAAGAAAGAATTGATCGTGCGGGCATTCGGGAAATTCGGCAGGGAAGATGTTACCGACGACGCCATGCTGGTTGAAAAAACGGGCGCGCGGGTGAGTGTGGTGCGGGGAACATACAACAACATTAAGATCACGACGCCGGAAGATTTGGTGATAGCGGAGGCGTTTCTAAAAACGCACCGGGTGCAAAAATCTGAATAGTAAGCTGTACCCGGTGCAGTTTCGACAGCTTCGACACGGATCGACAGATGATGAGAATTGGCATAGGGTATGATATTCACCGGTTGGTAAAAGGGCGCAAGCTTTTTCTCGGCGGCATCGAGATTCCGCATTCCAAGGGGCTCCTCGGCCATTCCGACGGAGACGCGCTTCTACACGCGGTCTGTGACGCCTTGCTGGGGGCGGTGAACGCGGGCGATATCGGCGGGCATTTTCCCGATACCGACAGGCGGTATAACGGGATCGACAGCGCGGGGCTCTTGAAAAAATGCGCCGAGATCGTCAAAAGTAAAGGTTTTTCCGTGGGGAATTTAGACGCGGTGATCATCGCGGAATCGCCGAAACTATTCGATTACAAAAAAGCGATGGGAGCAAAGATAGCCGGACTCCTGCGTATTCCTGCCGATCAGGTAAGTATAAAAGCCAAGACGGGCGAAGGCCTGGGAGAGATCGGCAAAGGGAAAGCGATTGCCGCCTATTCCGTGGTTATGGTGACGGGCCGGGGAAGCTCAAGGAGGAAATAATGATACTGTTCCTGCAGATTATCGGGATCCTGGTAGTTTTGTTCATCGCGAAGGTCATCCTTATTTCGATATTTTTCTCCGGCGAGATCAAATCGGCGCAAAGCAAAGACCCGGCGGCAAAGAGCGCGTTCGAGATCGTCCTTTTATACCAGGGATTACACGCGGTGATTCATCACCGCATAGCGCATTTTTTGTACAACAGGGGATTATTCCTTATTGCCCGTCTCTTAAGCCAGTATTCAAGGTTTACGACCGGTATCGAGATACATCCGGGCGCCCGGATAGGCAAAGGGTTTTTTATCGACCACGGCATGGGCGTGGTCATCGGCGAGACCACTATTATCGGCGACGGTGTGCTTCTTTACCAGGGCGTGACCCTGGGAGGGACCGGGATCGTGCAGGGCAAGCGCCATCCTACGATCGGGAATAACGTTGTGGTCGGCGCGGGAGCCAATATCCTCGGCAATATTATCATAGGCGATAATTCCTATGTGGGAGCCAACGCGGTGGTCATCAAGGACGTCCCGCCGAATTCCACGGTTGTCGGTATCCCCGGAAAGATAACCAAGCAGGACGGCAGGAAGATCGATACCAGCCTGGATCATATTCACGTCCTCGATCCGATCATGCAGGATATAGAACAGCTTGAAAAGAGGCTGGAGGAGTTGGAAAAAAAGGTTAATGATAGTTAATGTAGGTTAATGAAAAAGTGTTTAAACAGAATACGTGGTTAATGACGGTTGCCCCCGTATTTTTCAGGTTTTTTAGTAACCGTCTTTAACTTTTTCTTAACTTTTTTTAACCCGCATTATAATATTATCCTATGTCAATCCAAATACATAATTCACTTACTCGGAAGAAGGAGAATCTTGAGCCTTTGACCCCGGGAGTTATCAAGATGTACACCTGCGGCGTTACCGTGTATGACGACTGTCATATTGGCCACGCCCGGAGCCTGTATATCTTTGACGTTATCAGGCGTTACCTGGCTTACCGGGGGTTCGCGGTGCGTTTTGTGCGCAATATTACCGATATAGACGATAAAATAATCAACCGCGCCAATGAGCTTAAAACCGGCTGGCAGGAATTGGTCGGAAAATATATCGCGCGGTACTACGAAGATATCGGGGCGCTCGGTATCGGCAAAGCCGATTATGAACCGCGGGCGACTGAAAATATACCGGATATGATCCGGTATATTCAGGGTTTGATCGAAAAGGGGTACGCCTACGCCACCAACACCGGCGTGTATTTCAGCGTCCGGAAGTTTACATCCTATGGGAAGTTATCCGGGCAGAGTATAGAACAAATGGAAACCGGCGTGCGTAAAGAAGCGGATGAAACCAAGCAGGATCCGCTGGATTTCGCGCTCTGGAAGGCTTCCAAAGAAGGGGAGCCGTTTTGGGAAAGCCCGTGGGGAAAAGGCAGGCCGGGCTGGCACATCGAGTGTTCGGTGATGAGCCAAAAATACCTGAAGACCGAGACGCTGGATATCCATGCCGGCGGCCGCGACCTGATCTTTCCGCATCATGAGAATGAACTGGCGCAGGCGGAGGCGTTGACCGGAAAACAGTTCGCCCGGTACTGGATCCATCACGGACTCCTGACCATCAACGCCCAGAAAATGTCCAAGTCCCTGGGCAACTTCGTGACTATCAAGGATTTTTTGGAAAAGCACTCTAATCCCGATTTTCTGAAACTATTTTTCCTTTCAACGAATTATTCTCATCCTATTGATTATAACGAAGAAAAAATCCAAGAAGCGAAGGAATCGTGGCGGAGAATAGCGAGTGTGCTGGATAAGATAGAGCAGAAGAGTATCGGAGCACAAGAGCACAGAAGTACGGGGAAGAAATTCGAGGAAATCGAAAGTATAAAAGTGAAGTTCATCGAGGCTATGGACGACGATTTCAATACTCCGAAGGGGCGCGCGGAAATATTTAATCTTGTAACTATAGCTAATAAAAATATAGACAACATAGATTTTCTTATCGAGGCGAAAAATTTGTTGCGGGAATTAACGGGAATACTAGGGCTTGAGATGAAGTGTGTAAAGGAAACCAAGCAGATGACGATAACATCTGACGCGTATATAGCGACAGAGGAAGAGTGGATAAATGGACTTCTTGAAAAAAGAAAAGAGGCCAAAAAGAATAAAGATTTCAAAGAGGCTGACAGGATAAGAAAAGAACTGGAAGAAAAAGGCGTAATCCTCGAAGACAATAGAGGCGGAACAACCAGCTGGCGGAAGAAATTGTAGGAAAATTAAGCTGACAATTTTTTTGCGAATGGAGCTTTTAGCCAAAGCAGCTTTCGCATTTTCGGGAATCCCGGGGGAGCACCTGCCGCAGGCAGGGGCGACAATCCCGGGACGGCGAGGATGGCCGAGCCCGCCATTAGAGAATGGCGGGCGAGTTCCGCAGCCGCCGAAAATGCGAAAGACCTTTGGCGGCCCGAAGGGCAAAAGCGACTTTGAGCGAAAAAAATGGCAGATTAATTTTCCGTAACATGTTTAAAACGCACCGGGTACAAAAACCTAAATCGTAAGCTGTACCCGGTGCAGATTCAACATTCATCGGACTTTTATAAACTCTATGAAAGGTAAATTCATCACATTCGAAGGTTCCGAAGGCAGCGGTAAAAGCACTCAGTCGAAGCTGCTTGTGGACTACTTGAAACGCAAGGGATTTCCCGTGCTTTTTCTGCGCGAGCCCGGCGGCACCACGATCAGCGAGAAGATTCGAAAGATCCTGCTGGACCACAAGAACGATTCCATGTCTGCTTCCTGCGAGCTTCTGTTGTACATGGCCAGCCGGGCGCAGATGGTAGCGGAAGTCATTAAACCGCATCTTTTAAAAGGCACCATTGTTATCTGCGACCGCTTCCTGGATTCCACAATCGCCTATCAGGGGTACGGTTTGGGGATGGACCTGAAACTTATCAGGTATATGGGGAGTTTCGCTACCCAGGGGATACGGCCGGACCTGACCGTTTTCCTGGATGTGCCGGTCAAAGACGGACTGAAACACCGCCACTTGCATGAAGACAGGATAGAAAAGCGTCCGCTGTCGTATCATGAGCGGGTGCGCCGGGGATATCTGCGCATAGCCAGGTCCGAACCGTCGCGGTTCAAGATCGTCAAACTGGAAAAAGAGAAGTCGGCGACGCAGAAAAAGATTCGAAAGCTGGTTGAAAGAACGTTGTGTACCGGGTGCAGGCTCTGATCCTCGTTTGATTCTGAAAAAGCATCCGGTACCGAATTGGGTTTTTAAAAGCGCACCGGGCACAAAAATCTAAATCGTAAGCTGTACCCGGTGCAGATTCGAGAGTTGCGGTATGTTTAAACAGATCAAAGGCCAGGATAAACCGATCGAACTGCTGAAAAGCTATTTGCGCAACGGCAGACTTACGGGCGCGTATCTTTTCAGCGGCCCGGAAGGCGTGGGCAAATATGCCGTCGCCAAAATACTGGCGCAGGCGGTTAATTGCCTGGATGTGACGGATGACGTCTGCGGCAGATGCGCTTCGTGCGTGAAAATCGCCAAATACGCTCATCCGGATGTTTTCATAATAGATTTGTCTTTGTGTTCCGATCCGGTAAGCGGCAGGGCCGTTCCTCCATCGCAGGAGGCGGGCGAGAATGCCCGCGGAAAAAAAGAAGCGGTTCAGGGACGGGATATCAAGATCGATTATATACGGGCCCTGCGTGATGAGATAAACCTGCGGCCGTATGAAGGCAGGAAGAAAGTGTTCATTATCAACGACGCGCATAATCTTACCCGGGATGCGCAGGACGCTTTTTTAAAAACACTGGAAGAATCTACGCCGGACAGCCTGATCATTCTGATCAGCGATAAACCGTCCCTGCTGGCGAAGACGATCGTTTCCCGGTGCCGTACGCTGAAATTCGGCGCTCTGCGGAGAAATGAACTTGAGAATATTCTCGGCAGCGAGTATCCCCTTGAGAGGCCCGGGGCCGCGCATTATTTCGCTTATTTTTCAGAGGGCAGGATGGGGCAGGCCGTGCGCTTGGCCGGCAAGAAAGGCGTGCTGGATGAAAAAAACAAAGTTATTGATGAATTCGCGGGGCCCGCGGCCGGGCTTAAAGAAAGCGTATTGATCAACAGGTTTGAAAAGGCGGGTAGAGAAGAGGTTTTTGAAACCATCAAAATACTGGCGGCCTGGTTCAGGGATCTGTACGTGTTTAAGGCGGGAGCGGATCGCCAGGAAATTATCAATCTTGACCGCAGGGAAGACCTGGCGCGTTTGGCGGACGGGTATTCTTTTGAGGAACTGGAGGGAAAAATCCGGTATCTTTCAGATTCCATTTTTTACCTTGAGCATAATATTAATGTGAAGCTTTTATTGTCTACGATAAGGATGGAGCTATGGAAAAATTAGTGCTTGTGAGATTGCGGGATACCGGCCAGATGTTTCCCTATAACGCGGCCGAGGTAGAGGTGCGGGAAGGGAATTGCGTCATCGTGGAGCATGACCGGGGGCTTGATTACGGGCAGGTTGTTTCTTTGCACGCCGTCCCGGAGGCGAACGCCAAACAGCCGATCAAGAAGATCGTGCGCATCGCGGGAGAGACCGACCTGAAGCGCATCGAAGATAACAGGGCTAAATGCAAAGAGGCGGCGGCCAGCTGCGCCAAGAAAATAGAAGAACATAAACTGGACATGAAGATGGTGCACACGGAATATTCATTCGACTGCACCAAGATAGTGTTTTATTTTACCGCCGACGGCCGGGTTGATTTCAGGAACCTGGTGAAAGACCTGGCCAAGATCTTCAAGATACGCATAGAGCTCAGGCAGATAGGCGTGCGGGATGAAGCAAAATTCTTCGGCGGGTTCGGCCCCTGCGGAAGGGAATTGTGCTGCGCGAGTTTCCTCAAGGATTTCGAGCCGGTGACCATAAAGATGGCCAAAGAAGAAGGTTTGCCTTTGAATCCGCCCAAGATATCGGGTATCTGCGGCCGATTGATGTGCTGTCTGAATTATGAATATGATACTTATAAATCTCTTGCAAAAGGATTGCCGAGGGAGGGGGAACGTATCCATACCGCTCAGGGAAAAGGTAAGGTTATTAATGTGAATGTTTTTAAGCGTACGGCTACCGTCGAGATGGAAGATGGGACGCAGACGGAGATAAACTATAATAAGGATGAGCAGAAAGATGCAAAAGCCCCGGAATCCCGATGCCCCGGAGCACAAGAGTCAAAGAATACCGGAGCATCCCGCGGTCTCGCGCGGGATTCTTTCTCCGATGCTCAGCCGCAAGAGCATCCCGCTGCTTCGCGCGGGACTCCTCCTCCGCCGCCGCTCAGTCGCAGGAATAGGGAACCGCGTGAGAATAGGCACGGAAAGGGGCAGGAGCATAGGAATACCGGGGCATCCCGCGGTCTCGCAAGGGAGTCCGTCCCTGGTGCTCAATCGCAAGAACAT
>JBAZGE010000051.1:0-12825 GCA_041653035.1 Candidatus Omnitrophota bacterium | reverse complement strand
TCGGATTGCTGCACAGGCTGTTCTTGAAAAACTACGCCATTGTTCGCCGGGCTGAGCTTTTGAAAGTTCTGATCCAGCTCATTACTCCCGAGGATATAACGGGCCACAGCGCTAAGGAAGCGACAGTAAATGTTCATAATAAGCGCGACGGCGGAAATTATACCCAGGCGGGAAAAAATGGGGACGGTTCTATTTTTGATAGTTCAACTAAGGGAGTAAAAATAGAACCGTCCCCATTTTTTCCGGATGTTTTAGCATTATTCCTTGCATTTCTGGCATCCGGCGGAAGGGAATGCGGCCCTCCGGATATTAAGAAAGCATGGCAGGCGGGAAAAATAAATCTTGGCATCCGCTTTGATATTGTCCGCACTCAAGATGAGCTTAAAGCCGCATTGGACATTGTTCGAGAAGCCGGTTTAAACACAGGCACGAACGGTTTAATGATCGGGATGGATATTTCTTTGCCGGTCAATGTCCTTCGGTTGGAGCAGCTGATAGAGGCGGGTATTACCTTTATTTCAGAAAACCCCGAGCGTTTCCTGACATACAACCTGGCTGTGGATCTGCAAAATCCTCATGTTAAGATCTCTCATTATTCGAAGATTGCCGCGCTTTCCGTGCCGCGCAGGATTTGGACATCCGTGGCTGAGAGGAAAGGAGTTTTGATCTTTCAGCCTCGTTCATTGCCAGTCCCCCCCGCAGGAATACCTGTTCGCACAGACAGGGATTACGCTCAAAGAGAAGACGGGAGTGCGGTCCGGACGGAAACGGAAGGAACAGACGGCGGAACAGGCAATGTTTTTAAGAGAACAAGATTAAGGATTAGTCGGAATCTCGCGTGCATAGTCCAGTTGTGCAGGCAGGCAGAAGCCTGCCGGGATAAGAATTCGCTGGGGGAAAAAGAATATCGGGTTATAGAGGATATAATCAAACGGCAGACTTTCGTCTCTGCGGATGATAAAGATGAGTTTTTAAATGATTTATCACAAATTATAACCCGCTTATTTCAAGCCAAGCCTGAATCAGCCCGTGGATTAAGAAATATAATATTGAAAGTTATCATAGAGGGTCTGATGGAGGCTTTAGGATTCCTGCCTGGCGAATTTGAAGTTGTTTATGTGGGGCATGTGGGTCTCCGTGAATTTGATTGTATTAAGATTAACATTAATCCCCAAGGCAATAAACAATATTTTCTTACTTTTGCTTATCAGGTTTCCGGCGGGACGTTGAACATTCTGGACCAATGGATTTATCTCGATCAGTATAAATATAGAGGTCTTATGACTTTCATATTATTCACCAGCGTAATTCTTCACCGGTGTTCTCGTTTTTCTCTGGACAGTCCTACTTTCGCAGGTGAGGATTATATGGAAAGTTTAAAAAAGCATGGATTGATCGATGATTTAGTGATTATTCGAGGCACCGATGATTCGACGCCTATCGGGAGTGCTTCAATTGATCCCTCCGGTGATTTTATGGTATGGCGGGAATACTTGCGAGTTAAACTTGGAGTTCCCTATAATTCACTCATACATCTTAGTGACGGCGGCAGAAATAATGGGGACGGTTCTATTTTTGAACCCGGAATCAAGCGGGGAAAAATAGAACCGTCCCCTTTTTTTACAGGTGTGCTCTTGCGCGGTGTCTATGATTCTTTAAACCATTCAATGGTAGAAATGACTTTTTTCTCTGGCGGAGAGAAATTCCAGAACATTCCGATAGAAAGGACCGTTGATAGGCCTTTAACGGATTTTTCTATAACAGGTGAAGCTTTTACTATTTCTTACCGTTTGACACCTTTTGGAAATTCTAAGGACGGAGGAGAGCAGCAATATACGCATAAAAAAATAATACCTGTGATACTTTTGATGGGGATGCCGGGTTCCGGAAAGGGAACAGTAGGCCCTGAGATGGCAAAAAAATTAGGGATTCCACACGTTTCTTCGGGCGAACTATTAAGAAAGATGTGGGATTTGGATCCTTCTATACCACCTACACCAACTCTTGGCGCAGAAAAAATCATAGAGCATATAAATAAAGATCGCCGTTCGTATTATAATGGTTTTGTGCTTGATTCCAATCCTATTTCTGAAGAAACTCAGTCTATACTTGAAAGAGAACTCGAAAAAGAAGGTTTTAGTATATTGCAAGTTGTTAGTATTGAAACGGATAAAGAGATAGCTCGTAGCCGGTTTATAAAAAGGCCTGTGCGCGGCGGAGACGATAGGTACGCTTCTTTGTCTGATAGGTTTGATCATAGGATGGTGCAATATGGGAATGTGAACGAACTTTTGATCGCAAGATACGAAGAAGCAGGCAAAATAATTCATTTTGACAATAATGGTAATTTAGACGAAATGTACAGAGGTTTGGATGAGATAATACATGAATTGAATATTGCCAGGGTTATGGAGGCGGTTAAAGGCGGCGGTTGGTCTGAGAGCGACGTCAGGAATATTTATATGCCTTTGGTTGAAGAATTGATAAACCGTCAGAAAAAGTCTGTTGGAGGAAAACTTGTAATAGGAATAACAGGCCTTGGTGGGACTGGAAAAACGTCCATGACGGATCTTTTTAATGTTATAGCGTGTGTTTTGAAAGGTCCGGGATACAGCGGTATTTTGCACCAGGATAGTTTTTTGATGACTTTGAATAAGATAAGGGCCAGTAGAGTACTGGAATGGACCCCTGAATCTGTGAATATAAAAGAAATATCAGCCGCTATAGATTCTTTCAGGAACGGAAAAGCTGTAATGCAGCCTGTTTTAAGCAAGATAGACAAGAATTCCTTCAGGCAGGAATTCAAAAGGATAGGCTATGATTCTGTTAAAGCCGATGGCCTTTTGTTCGTTGAAGGTATCGATGTCATAAACAATAATTCCGTTTATCATGAAGAATTATACGGGAAATTTGATGTTTCTTTATTCGTCACAGCAGAACAGGAAGATGTTAAAAATTGGTGGATTGACCGCGAAGCTAAGAAATATCCCGATAGATCACAGGGAGAACACGAGAATAAGTGGCGAGAAAGGGTTGATAAACCAAAGCGTAGCCCAGCCAGTATGCTCCAATCAGAGCGGTCCGGTGTTTGGATCAACGCCGATATTATCATCGATAAGAACGGTGACCATAGTGTCCGGGGGATATATTACCGTAGTCCATATGCGAGAGGCCGTAGTATAACTAAAATAGCCGATGTGACTGTTAATCCTTTAAGATCACCATCGAATGTCATCGCTCGGTTGGAAGAACGTTTAGATACTCTTTCAGGGAGTATAAGTTATGATGATCTGATAAGGTTTTCAAATGTCATCGATAAGCTCCAAGAAGTGCAGCATAATAGGGGTATCGGATGGATTGATGTATTGGCAAGAAACCGTAAGGATTATGTCATTGGATTTGCTGATATACAACGCAATCAGATAGGGCTTGTTGCTGATTTCTTTAAAACCGGGGGGATGTTTCAGGATGATGATCTGAGAAAGGCCGTTTTTTATTTTGGATATCAGCTTGCTTTTGAGAACAGATATCATTCTGTTGATCGCGATTATATGAGGCTACACCGAATTCTTTTCGGTTCGGAAGAGATCGTTTCATCAGTTAAAGTAGAAGACTTCGTTGAGTTCTCGGCAAAACCCAAGGAAGTGCCGTTTAGTCCTATGTCGGCCGAACAAATGCGCAAGCTGGATTCTTACGAACGCCGGAACAGTCTTTCTGTTGCGAAAGGTATCGCTGAACGCCTGAAACGCAATAATGGCGGACGCATGCCTAATGTCGCGTTCCTGACGCCTACGGGCAAGGGCGGAGGGGTTTCGGTGCTTTTGAAGGATATCGCAGAGGTAATGTGTTCCGGGGAAATAGGTATATACGGTAAATGGATATCTACCGTCCGCCATGAGAATATAGATTACTGGGGAGCTTCGGGAAAGTTTCAGCAGTCTCTCATGGGTTCGGTTATAGATGTGAGCGAAGATGACCTTGCACATTTGAGCGAGGCTATGGCGGATAATGTCGCCGGAATGGATCTCTCCGGATATGATTATATATTTATGCATGAACCATATACTCTTGGAATGATACCTCTTATCCGCCGGAAATACCCCGAGATTAAAATAATCTGGTTCAATCACGGTGATCTGTCTCCGGCTGGCGCTACGGGGCGCCGTTTGATGAGGCAGTATCTGTCGGATGCGGATGCGTCGATATTTTCCTGGATGCAAGAATATATTCCTCAAGGCGATGTGGGCTCTCCGGTCGTTTTTATGATACATGGCATAAATCAGGAGAATGCCAAGAATGTGCCAGTGGGCCGGAGTTTTGAGAAAGCGGTGGCTGAGAAATACGGCATAGACATAACACGTCCGGTCATACTGCATGTAGGGAGGTATAATCTGAGCAAGGACCCTCTGCGGTCTATCGCAGCTTATTTAAGTATCAAGTCCGCAATGGCGAAAAAGTCACAGCCTGCTCCGCAACTTGTTCTTACGGGCATTCCTATATCGCCTTCCGACTGGAATCTTTTCCACAACCTGCAAATGTTCGCCAGGTTCATCAATGATCCCGATATACATATCATAGCAGCTGACAATGCCGTTACGGAATTCAATGATGCTGAGTCGGAATCTTTGCGCGCGCTTGGGTGGGATCCTGAAAAACTAGATTCCTGGGATAAAAGCGATCTCGAGCTGAATGCATTGCAGCGTCTGGCGTCCGTAGGCATACATCCTGCCAGGAATGAAGGTTTCGGGCTGGTGATATCCGAAGCTCTTGTTAAAGGAACGTCTGTAGTAGCTTCTAATCTGGGAGGTATTCCTACCCAGATAACCGATAAGCGTTTTCTTGTAGATATTCCGAAGAGTGCCGATTATGACAGTATCAGAATATCTCAGGGAAATTTCAGTGTATTATTGGATATGCTCAAGTCCGATGCAACGGCTGAAGTTTTCGCTATCAAAGTCCTTTCGGTGCTGAATATGGATAGACAAGAGAAAAAACGGCTCGAGGATGAGACCGCGGGATTTATTTCTTCCGAATATTCTATCCTGCGCAGTCTGATAGGGCATTTGGAGTTAATAGAGGTGTTGACCCTTATAGAACAGGTGAAAAGATCTCCTGCCGATAAGGAAGCGAAGGATTCTCTTACTAAGGTAGACCCTGAGTATGTATCTGTGATCGCACGCCAGCTCAGATCAAGCAGCCGTGAAGCCCGGGATGCCTTGCTTGATGTGCTTAAAAGACTGGATGATCCGGTACTTGAATCTTTGAGTGCCGATTTGGGAATCATTGAGAATGATAAGAACGATAATTTTGATAATATGCACGCGAAACTTAAAGATATGATACCTAACTTTCCTAAGGATTATTTTCCTGTACTGTCCGGGAGATTAGGATCGGCCCAAGAGCAGGCAGTCAGGAACTATACGACAGCTCTATCGTTGATGGGCGAAGATATTGTGCCTGATCTCATAGCGGTTTTTGATTCGTATCGCGCTAATAAGTCTGCAAAAAAGATCATAATAAAAGCATTGAAGAAGATCGGCGTTATGGGTAATTCCGATATTCGTTCATTTTTCGAGGCATATGTAAGCGATTGCGGTGTTTCTTTGAATGGAATAAGCCGGGCAGGTCTTTCCTATGACGAAGTACTGGGTGATATAGCCGAATCCCTCGCGAATGTGAGCGGTTTAGTTGAAGGAGAAAGTATTGCCGGCAAATTGATCAATTCAGGTTTTTATCCGGTTGAGTCCCTGGTCGAGGCCGTATCAGGGAAAAGATTTTCTGTCAATGATGCTGTTGAAAGAGTAAATGACATAAGGGAAAGGGGTGGCTTTAAAAAAGATGACTCTGTTGATGTAGCTCTGGGTTATTCCCTTTTGTTGTCGGATTTCGAGAAGATGCAGGTAAAGGCGGACTTGGAATACAATGATTATGTTTATTGGCTGGGTAATCCGGACGGCATCCCTGTTCTTGGCGGCGTGCGTTCTGTGGAAGATAAACATATAGATGAATTGTATTATCTTAGTGTAGAGGCGTACCGTCTTGAAGCCCGTATATTGGAAACTGCCGAACGGGCAAAAAAGCTTGGCAGGCCGTTTGTAGTGATAGCAAATAATACCTATGGCGGCCAGGTTGCCATTGCGCCTGTTGCCGGTGCGCTTAAGGATAAAGGTATCCGTGTGATATATACGAGGGTACCGTCCGGTAACGTGCATTTGAACAGGTACTACGTGCCGCACGGTATCTTTAACGAGAAGGACCTGGTTTTTATGTTGAATGAAAAGCCAGTAGTGTTCATAGTCGACGGCACTAATTCTATGCGAGGTACGGTGGTTGACGGATTGATACGGCGTTTCCGCAAACCGCATATTCCAGATTCCTATCTTGGTTACAGGAACTATTTCCTTGCTTTGAACGAAGCTTTAGGGATAAAGTCCGAACCCAAAGATTTTTATATTTCTGAAAGCATGTTCGCCGTGCTTAGACAGACTGCGCAATACAGGCGGCTTGTGGCTTCTATGAAAAAGCTGCTTGTTCCCGGACATGGTCCTGACAGCTCGAGTTACCGGTTCAGCTTTTGGAATGCTGCGGATATGGTTATGCCGATCAGGGTAGAAAGAGTCGCTGATATTACTCCTGTATCGCGCAATGTTGAAAATATATCGGGTCCGGAAATCGTTTTTGCTCAAAGCGTGAATGAGCTAAAAGGCTATGCAAAGGGCCGTTCGGAGCATGTCCCGTGTTATTTCGATATTTCACTGTTCGAGTCAGGTTACAGGAATTTCGACTTCGCGCTTAAACTCGGTAAATATGGCCCGCAGGCTCTTCCAATGCGCCAGAAAAACCTGGAAATTGCAGGTATGTTCATGGATAAATTAAGATTTGAGGAGATGATTGGCAGGAACGATATGGAGTTCGAAGCCGTTATACTGGACCTGGACAGGACGATAATGGATTTCAATGAGACCATTAAGGAATCCGTGGCAAAAGATGTTGCTGCGCTTATAGAGAATGGCAGAAAAGTGGCTGTTATCACCGAAGACAGGCGTGAGAACGTATTGCAGAGGCTTCAGCCATTGATACAGTCTCTTCACGGCCGTGCATTAGATAATCTTTATATTTATGCGGATAGCGGGACGCGCGGGTTTACGGTAGGGGCTGACGGTGTTATAAATGAATTCGAGGATTATAACAGCGGTAATATTATGGATGATGTCCTTATAGACCGTATACGCACTTTGGCCGAAAATTCCTTTTCCGGCAGGCTGGTTGTAAATGATAATGCTGCCGTCGCGCAATCCCTTAGGATCGATCTTAAGGTTTTAGAAGGCAATGATATACATGTTCTTATAGAGCAATTGCGTAAGTCGTTAGAAAATGAACGGATATACGCAAAGGTTTTTAAATCAGGTCATACGACTATACGTATAGTTCGAGGAAATAAGAAAACAGCGGCAGAGCATTTTATAAACCAGGGAGGAATAAATGATAATAAGCTTGTTATTATTGGGGATTCAGCACTCCGGAACGCGGCTGATAAAGATATTCTCACCGATTTTCCAAAATCTGTTTCTATCAACGTAGGAAAGTATTCGCAGGCTTTGGAGAATGATAATCTTACGGCGGTCCAGGGTAGAGAAAAGCCTATAGGAATAAACGGCGCGCATAAGATCGTTTCTATGCTGGTCTCCGAAGCGATACTTTCAGATATGGAGATTATAAGGCGGTTTAATGTCGAAGAAATAGCCTCTGCGGATCATTACAGCCGTAACGTTCATGAGCAGTACAAAGCACAGGAAAAAGCGATAGTATTCCAGGAACGCAGGCTCAAGAATATATATGATGTTTCTGTTGAAGGTTTGCTGGGTGCGCAGGGTAAAGATCAGGCTACTGGAACTGTTCTTCTTCAAAGGGCTTTAAATGCCGTTGATGACCTGAAAATTGTTCTTGAGGCCAAGGAAAAGTTCATCCGCCTTGGAGTGCCTGCGTATCACAGCCATACTAATCTGAAAGATGACGGGTACGTTACTCCTGACGAGTTGGTAAGGCATGCAGTCAATCAGGGAGTTACCGTTCTTTACGTGACAGGCCATGACAGAATAGACGGTTCCAATGCGGCTATTGCATATGCAAGATCTCAGGATTCTATATTGGATATGCGCCCGGCTGTTGAGATCGATGCTCCGTTCATCGGTGCCGGTGCAATAACGCATATGGTGATCATGGCTCCAGATGATCAGTCTGTTGCCAAAAAGCTTGGCGAAATTGGTGAAGATGTATTCCGGCGTATGCAGACGAATTTGCGTTGGCGGTTCAAGAGAATATCCGATCTTGGTACGGATGCGTTCTTTCAGGAGAGCTGGAATAAGGTTTTGAAGTCTAATTATGAAGAGCTAAAAAATATAGCGGCTGATCTGGTAAAAGAAAAACTTCTGGACGAGAATGTTTTGGAAAGCCAGGATATGGAATTATTGAGGATAAGCATGTCGCGCTGGTTCAAGGATGTGAGGGATTATATTCAAGAACATCCTCAAATGTATAAAGGAGAGTTCTATAATAAATTGAATGTGCTGGGTAATTGGACCGACGGGATCAATAAGGCAACGTGGAAGAAAGGCAGGAGTGCTTCCTATATTAGAAGATCTTTGCGGAGTTTCTTTAATCTTTTATATACGGATCAGGATGTTGAGAATGAAGTGGTGAAAGAAGCCGGGAATGTTGATACCGATAAAATAATCATGAGAAGAGCTGATAATCTTGCAGAAGAAGCGATCGGTATTGGTTGTCGGGTAGTATTGGCGCATGTCGGTTTCGAATTGTTTGTCGCACATGAGATATCCGATACGGACGCATTTCTTGAAAGAACCGTTAGTATGATCAATAAAGGATATCTGCATGCGATAGGTGCTGCATGGGGGAGGGAAGACAGACGATTGATAGATCAAATAATTATTAAACCTTTGAGGCAAAGAACGGGGAAGTCCGACAAAGACCTTCCTATTGTATCCAATATCCCGGATTACCATGGTGATGGCTATCCTGTTGATAAAACTTCCAGTATAACAAAGGGTATTTTGCATACCGATAAGAACATGGATGGTACTGTAGAAAAGTATTGGACTTGGGAAGATTCCGCAAGCCCTCCGGATTTCGATAATTACTTTGTTGACGGCAAATTCTTGGCTGCTCCTTTTATAAAACTTGCGGAAAGGTGCCAAAAGAAGGGAGAGTACTCATACGCATTCGATCGACTTAAAGTTGCGTATAGGACGCATCCTTATAGTTCTGAATTGTTAAACATGCTGACGGATTTAGTTAAAGTAACCGCAGATGCTTTGGAAAAACAAGACATGAATGGTATCTCTGCGCGTGACGGGGGCCGATCCTGCGGTGATTTATTGCGCGGCAGGTTATCGGGGAACGATCCGGATTATGACTGTTTCGGCGGGATTGCCGTGTATCCGGGGTATTTTGAAGACGATTCCCGGGCCGCGCTTTACAGAAGCGTGATACAACAAGGGCTGAAGGTTTTTGAACGGGCGGTCATCCTGGTGATGGCGCGCCCGGAGGAGACGCCGGAGTATTTTGAACGAAAGGTTGAAAAAATGCGCGTGTTGGCGCGGGATATCTGCGGAACCGCGGTGATCGGTATTTTTAAGCGGGAGGAATTAACCGAATTTTTCGAAAAAACGCGCATCCGGCATTTGATAAGGAGGATTCACAGTGTTTCACATGATTCGTTCAATATCGAGGCGGAAGAGACGATTGCCGGGGAAAATTACCGAAAATACGGATTGGATATCGTATTTATGATGCCGGAGGCCTCCTACATAGATATAGACGAACAGTTGCGCGCGCCGTATGTTCAGGCGTTCTCCGGGATGCTCGGTGAGGCCGGTATCCGTGTTCCGGGAGAATCAATTTTGAACAGCGCGGAAATAATCCCTTTTATAAATGAATATCTGAAGCTGCGGGGGGAATTCTCTCCCGGAAAAACCGGCGGTAAGAGCGCTTTTTATGCCGGGACGTTCGATCCTTTTACCAACGGGCACCTGGAAGTGGTGCGCAGGGCGGCGGAAATGTTTGATTTCGTGTATATCGGGATCGGCCCCAATCCGGATAAAGCCGGTAAGCAATGGTTTTCGCGTGAAGAGAACAAAGCAATGATTGTATCCTGTTTGAAAGCCGCCGGAATAACCAATGTGGAAGTGCTTTATTATGACGGATTGACTGTCGACTGCGCGCGCCGGCTGGGAGCCGGAGTGCTTTTGCGCGGCGTCCGGGATTACAAAGATTTAAAAAGCGAACTTCCGCTTGCCTGGGCCAACCTTTTGCTGGCGCCTTCTATCCCGACGGTGTTCCTGGTGCCGTATATCTATATCAATGTCAGCTCTTCCTATATCAAGGAATTGTTGCGGAAAGACGCGTTGCGCGCGGTTATGGAGAATTTGCCGGAGGTAAGTATAGACATTCCGTTATGGGAGGTGCGCATAGCTGGGGAATTGCCGGCCTTTTTAAGGGGAGAAGCCTTGCGTAAACCCGGCGATATCGTTTCTTGGATCGCATGCCTGCGTTCTCTTCCGGCGGGAAGCAGCGAACTGGATATGTTCCGTTCCGCATTGGGGGCTTATAAAAGCTTTTCAGGCGCCGACGGTGGACAAGGTGATGAGTTGTCTCCGTTCGTCAAAGAATTAGCTCTTGTTTTGTCTTCTCCCGATGGTCAGCAAGGACAAAACAAGGCCGGTTCTTTATTGGAAGTAATCCTTGAAAAGGAAGATTTATTATCCGGCGTAAGAGTAGATATCCAGAAAATGGCCATACTCATACGGATTTTGTTTAATAACCCGCTTATGGGATCTGAAACATGTATGAAAGAATGTGATTTCGATGTCCGGGATATTAAAAACGCTTACCGCATCATTCAAGAGTCCGGTTCATTGCAGAAGCTGTTGATTAAGAAGTCGCCTTATTCTAACTATATACGGGTTTTTAGAGATGTGCTTAGTGAAGACGGATTCTGGCAACAAGTGCATGCCGGGAATAATCCATACCCTTCGATAGTGACGCTTCATATGGGCGTGTCGTGTAATCAGCACTGCAGGCATTGTATCAGTTACGGCGTCGAATATCCGAAAGAAGAAAGTTCTTGCCTTCTCGCCAAAAATGACTGGATTTCACTCGTAAATGAGCTGGCCGAAAACGGAACAAGGGTTATACATCTTTCCGGAGGCAAAGAGCCCTTGATGAACAAAGATAGCTGTGAAGTAATGAAATCGGTTATAGACAGGGGAATGGATCTCATATTATATACAAACGGTATTTTGATGAAGAAGAAAATCGCCGAGATATTGGTGGATGCTTCTGTTGTCCGCGTGAGCGTGGATACGGTGAATCCTTCAAAATGCAAAGCGCTTTTGGGGATACCCGGGCGAGTGCTTGAAATTAAGAAAGGGAACATCAGAAAGCTGGTTGAGCTTAAGAAAAAAAGAGGCGGCAGTGTCTGTATAGGGATAAGCGCCTTGGTCCTGCGTGATACGTATCTTGAGTTAGAGGATGTGGTAAAATTCGGGATAGAAACCGGAGTGGATTTTGTAGAGATTAAAGGAGAATATACGGGCAGGGACAATCTCTCTTCAAATGAAATGTCCGATATCCAGGCGATACTGGAGTTAATTAAGAAACGATATTGTAATAATGGTTATGGGGCTACGGAACTTATCGTCCGCGATGAGATGTTTGCTGAATCTGCGTTGTTGAATTCCAAAGTATGTTGGAGGACACGGAAGAAAGTGGTGATAGATCCTTTCGGCAGGCTTTGTGATTGTGTGATTACTGCTCATCCGGGGATGGAGACGGGGCATATAATTGGAAGATTACAGGGCAGCAGTTTTAGGGAGGTGTGGGATGAGGGTGAAGCGCATCGTAGTTCCATCTCAACCATGGATTGCGAATTCTGTGCGTTCATCGAGCGGTTGACAAATTTGGTGGTAGAACGAATAGAATCCGATAAAACATTAGGCATTTCTCCCGAGGACCAGCCATTCATGGATGGGGGGAGCATGTATTCGGTCCCCCTATCCATACCGCAGAAAGTAACTAAAATCGGCTTTGTGTATCTGGTAGAGGGGTCATATGGCGATGCGATCATTGAGCCGTTAGGCTTGGAGACAATAAAAGGTTATTTACAGCAGGAGTTCCGGGACAAGGTGGAAGTAGTGATACTGCATAGCAGAATTCATTCGTTCGGGGATATAATACGCTGGATTAACACAGAACGGCCTGATATCGTGGGATTGTCTGTTTTCTTTGGACAGTCGGCGTTGACCAATAAGATCATAAATGCTGTCTCCGGAATATATAAGGATTACAAACCGCTCATTGTTCTGGGGAATAATATCTCAACTTATAACACCGTATTGCTGTTGAATAAATATCCCAATGTGGTCGTAGTCAAGGGGGAAGGCGAACAGGCAATGAGCGGGCTGGTCAAGTTCATGCGCGGAGAATGTTCTTTGCAGGATGTTCCCAACGCAGCGTTTAGGAAAGAAACGGGAGAAATTGTAGAAACAGAGATTGTGCCGATGGACCTTGCCTGTCTCGGAACGCCATCACGTGATCTTCTGCCGCGAGTTTTGAACAGCGGAGGGGTGGCTTTCCTGGAGACCAGTCGTGGATGTTCGGGACATTGCACTTTCTGCAGCCGGAGGTCGTTCCATCGGTGCGGATGGCGGGGGCGCCCGGTTGAAAGGATATTAGAGGATATGATCGATCTTAATTCTAAAGGGGTCAAGCTTATAAATATTGTCGATGACAGCTTCCTGGGGGGAG
>JBAZGE010000050.1:0-12882 GCA_041653035.1 Candidatus Omnitrophota bacterium | reverse complement strand
GCCCATAGGAAAAAGGAATATGGTGGTAAACAAAAGAGCTCTTACTTTGCTGGAAAACCTTATTTCTCTGGTTATTGTTATTCTAATCGTAACGATTATAGGGAAGGTTTTTTTTTGGAGCAGGGAAATGCTTATATTCAACCGTCCGAAGCTGACTGCGGCTGAGCTGGCCAGATATTATCTCAGCCCTTTGCAAATGCAGGTGCGTCAGGACCAATTGGATACAAATTGTTTAGGGACTAGAAACGGTTCCTTATGCGGGGCTCCTCCGGCGTTTCCCGACCCGGAATTACAGCCCGGTGTGGTGGGATTGATTATGTATACGCCCGTTTATACAATAAGCGAGGTTCCCGGAACCACTCTGCGTAAGGTAAAAGTCAAGGTTTCCTGGAATGAGCCGGAATAGAGCGGTAACTTTAATGGACCTTTTGGTCGGCACTGTGATTTTTGCGCTTATTTTGTTGTCCGTAAGCGTTATTAATATATTCAGCCAAAAAGAGATACGGATTTCTGATAGAAACTCGCAGTGCCAGAAAGAAGCCGCGTACGTATTAGAGTATATTATCAAGGAAATTTACAATGGAATAGGAGATTTTTCTCATCCGGCAGTGGTTAGTACTACCATTGATTCCAATCCCTCAATAATAATCCGGAAAGATTCTAACCGGAACGGCATGATTGATCTGATACCGGCGGATCTGCAGAGTGCCTTTGTTTATAACGCCGATAGTTATGAAATATTCTATTACCCTGATGTGAGTAGCCCAAGCAGGCTGGTTATCAGTAAAAATATTTTTATGCCTGATTTCGTCCCGGCGATAAAAGACAATTACATAACCATAGAGATCACTGCGTGCTGGGATCCGGGGGGAAAAAAGAGTCACGCCGATTGCGGTTCTCAGGACAATCCTCTGGTGACTATGAAAAACCGTATTACCATGCCGTCGGTGTCTACCCATTAAGTTGAACCAAAGCTGTGCCGGCCGGTCCGCTCTGTATTTGTGAACGTTCGGTCTCTATGAAGCGTATATTGGTGCCAGGAAAGAGGATACGATGAAGGGTAAGATCAGCGAAATATTCGAGAGCATACAGGGTGAAGGGATATTTTTCGGGGAATGGCAGCTGTTCGTCCGTTTCTACGGATGCAACCTGAACTGTAAATTCTGCGATACGAAACTGGAGGGGTTCCGGGAATATAAGCCTGACGAGCTGATGGCGGAGTTGAAGAAGTTCAAGGGAAAATATCATGTTGTTTCTTTTACCGGCGGCGAACCTCTTTTGCAGAAAGATTTTTTGAAACAGGTGCTTTTGCGCACGCGCCACGCGGGTTTTAAGAATTATCTGGAGACCAACGGCACTCTTCCTGAATCGCTGGGAGAGGTGATCGATGAAGTGGATATCGTAGCCATGGATATCAAGCTTCCCAGTTCTACGGGGCTGCCCGGTTATTGGGACGCGCACCGCGCGTTCCTGGCTCTGGCATCAAGGAAAGAGGCTTTTATAAAGATTGTGGTGTGTTCTTCTACGGTGGAGGGGGATATTACTGCCGCTCTTAAACTGGTTAAAGAAACTGCCCGGCAGACCACGCTGGTTTTACAGCCGGACAGTTCTGAAGGATATTCGCGGGTGCGTAAGAAGATCGAGAATTTCCGCCATCTGTGCAGGCAGGATGGGTTTAACGTACGGGTTATCCCGCAGATGCATAAATTGATGGGGCTAAGATAGGTAACGGATAACAGCTTACCGATGACAGAAGAGACGGAGACGAATTAAAGCAAAAGGGTATGGAGGAGCGGCTTTAGCCGCTGCTATTGTGAGAGGAATGAAAATGAAAAAGAATTCGAGCTATGAGGGATTGCAAGAAAATATCAGGGATTTAAAGACGCCGGTAATCGAAGTTTGGAAGAATCAGTATCCTGATAAGGAGTATACCGTTGTGATAGATATCCCGGAATTTACCTGTATCTGTCCGAAAACAGGCCTGCCGGATTTCGCGGTTATCAAGATCGAATATATTCCCGGCCCGGTATGCGTGGAGTTGAAGTCCCTAAAAATGTACACTATATTCTTCCGGGATGTGGGTATTTTTCACGAACATCTCGCCAATAAGATGATGGATGATTTCGTCGGCGCCTGCAGCCCACGGTGGGTGAAGATGACCAGCGAGTTCAATCCAAGAGGCGGGATTAAAACTACGGTGGTGAGAGAGTTTCGAAGAAGAAAATAGTGCGTGTGTGCATAAGTGCATAGGTGTATGGGTGCGTGAAATGAAAAAGGTGACAGGGGTGGGAGTTATATCCAGCGATAAGATCGGAGAAACTGTCGGCGATCTGTGCGTTAAAGCTAACATAAACGTGCGTCCCGATGTTCTTGCTGCCCTTAAGACCGCGTATCGCGTTGAAACTAATCCGCGCGCGAAGCGTATCTTGCAGGCGATCATCGATAACGCCGGCATTGCCCGGAAAGAAAAGATGGCTATCTGCCAGGATACCGGCCTGCCTTTTGTTCTGATGGAAATAGGGCAGGACGTGCATATAACCGGAGATTTGATCAGGGCGGTTAATAAAGGGGTTGAACAGGGGTACCGCCGGGGATATTTCAGGGAATCGATTGTTCGTGATCCGCTGAGGCGCGGGGTCTCGGGATACTCTCCGGCAGTGGTCCATACGGAAATTACCAGAGGCGCCCGGGTGAAAATAACGGTTTTGCCGAAGGGATTTGGCAGTGAAAATAAAAGCCGATTACGGATGTTTAATCCCACTGCCGGTATCGATGAGATAAGAAAATTTGTGGTCGAGGTGGTTAAAGCCGCCGGACCCGATGCCTGTCCGCCGTACGTGGTGGGCGTGGGCATCGGAGGGACTGCGGATTACGCGTGTTTTCTGGCGAAAAAAGCGCTTTTGAAATCTATCGGTCGTCCCGTGTCCCTCATCCCAAGACTGGAACAGGACTTATTGCGGGACATCAACAATTTGAACATCGGCCCCATGGGGCTGGGCGGAAAAACTACGTGTTTAGGCGTGAATATAGAGACGTTCCCCACGCATATCGCGGGACTGCCGGTAGCGGTGAATATCAGTTGTCATGCGTTGCGAAGCGCGCGCGGGGTTATATAAAAAAGTGCATGAGTGTATAGCTCAGGAGTGGGGCAGGAGTGATGGGGAAGAAAACGATAAGAATAGAGGCTCCTTTAGATAAGGCGCAGGTTGAAAAGCTTAAGGCGGGAGATGAGGTTTTGCTCAGCGGTACTATTTTTACCGCCCGCGACCAGGCGCACAAGAAATTTGTCGAAACCATTAAAAAAAAAGGGGCTCTTCCTTTTGAAATGCGGGGCGCGGTTATTTATTATTGCGGTCCCACGAGGACTCCTCAAGGAAGGATTATCGGTTCCTGCGGCCCGACTACCAGTTCGCGCATGGATGTTTTTACTCCCGGATTGTTGATCAAGGGATTAACGGGTATAATAGGAAAGGGCAAGCGTTCCCCGGAAGTGGTGAAGGCGCTTAAGAAACACGGCGGGGTTTATTTCCTGGCTTACGCCGGATGCGGGGCGCTTATCAGCAGGTATATTAAAGAATCGCGGATTATCGCCTATAAGGAACTGGGCCCGGAAGCGGTCCGCAGGTTGAAAGTGAAGGATCTTCCTTTGATTGTCGCTGTTGACACGCGGGGGAATTCTATTTATGGGTAAACTCCAGAATAAATTAGTCCGGCAGATACTCTTGACTTCCATCTTGCCGCTCATCATTCTTTCAGCCATTACCGTTAGTTTCCTGAGTAAGATGGCGGTGAGCGAGACGAGTCAGCGGCTGCAAAGCAGTTTGAACGCCGCCATAACGGTATATGATGATGTCTGCAATAATTTGAAGTTTACGGTCAGGGATCAGAATAGAAGGATATATACCCTGATGGATGAGAATCAGTTTGACCTTCTGAGGAATGAATACGCGAAGATCGTCAAGGAAAATCAGCTGGATTTCTTTGTCATCACCGATACTTTCGGCAACGTGCTTGTTTCTATCGCGAATCCTTCGTTGGAAGGCCGGAATATCGCCGATAATCCCTCCGTGCGCAAGGCGTTGTTAAAGGGGCGGTTTTCGGTCTCAACCGAAGTGCTGAACGCCCAAGAGGTGGAGCAATTCGGTCTGACTGAAAGATCCGCGATCTCCGGTATCCCCGTTACGCGGGGTATGATTATCCAAGCTACCTTTCCGATCACCAATAATAATGAGATTATCGTGGGGACGATGAGCACGGGTTACCTGCTTAATAATAATAATTCGATCATCATCGACCGTATCATGAAAAACACCGGTTTCATTTCCAGTATTTTTCTTGATGACATCCGCATTTGTTCCAGTGTCCCCTTTCAGGGGAACGAATACGTGATCGGCAGCCGGCTCGACCCTCAGAAAGCGGTGATCATGCTCTCTCAGAAGAGGGATTACCTGGGGCGTATCCGGGTCATTAATGAATGGTATCTGGCCGGGTATACCCCGCTCTATAATTCGCAAAGGAAGGTTGTCGGTGTGCTGGGTATAGGCCTTCCCGAAGCACTGGTGTATAACCTGCGGGACAATCTTATTAAGATCTTTATTATCGCTTTCATTTGTTCGATCGTGCTTGCATTTATTATCGGTTCCTGGATCGGCGGCGGTATTGTCAAGTCGGTCAATATGCTCATGCGGGGTATCGAGTCGGTCATTCAAGGCGATTACGAACAGCAGATGCGCATCGAATCACGGGATGAGGTACAGGAAGTGGGCAATTTTTTCAATAAGATGACTTCACAACTCTTGGCGGCCCGCAAACAGCTTGGTGAAACGCATAAACAGCTTATCCAGTACGAAAAAATGGCGGCTATCGGGCGGATGGCGGCGGTTTTAAGCCATGAATTGCGGAATGTGTTTGCCGGTATAGAAGTGAGTATCTATTATGTGAAAGCGAAAATGACCGGAGATATCACTCCTTTGTTGAGTAAGATCATCGAAATAGAAAAAGAGATAAATTATGCGCATACGCTTTTGAATAATATTTCTACTTTTGTGACTTCGCGTAAAGTGGTATGCCGGGAGATCAGGATAAACGATGTCTTGGAGGACACGTTGAATAATTCCCTCTTGCAGGATATGGTTAAGAACAACAAAGTCGCCGTGGAAAAGGAATTTGACCCGGCGGTATCCGTGGTTATGGCTGATGGTACCCAGATAAAGGAAGTTTTTTCGAACCTGTGCATAAACGCCGTCCAGGCTATGCCGAACGGCGGGACATTGAAGATTTCTACGCGTTCGGGCGGTACCATGGTGGAAATAGTGATCGCGGATACCGGAGCAGGTATTTCCAAAGAGAATATGCGTAATCTGTTTACGCCTTTTTTTACCACTAAAAGCAAAGGGCTGGGGCTGGGGTTGTTTATCGCCCGGGAGATAGTGGAATTGCACAAAGGCAGGATCGAGCTTTCTACCGAAGAGAACAAAGGAACTCGTTTTGCCGTATTTTTACCGGTTCCTTAGAGACTTTAACCAGGAGTGTGTTATGGAAAATATAAAAAGTATTCTTATTGTCGATGATGACAAACTTTTGAGTGATAGCTTGAAATTGGTTCTGGCAGAGGAAGGATACTATGTTGTGGTCGCGCACAGCGGCGAGGCGGCCATCGAAGCGGCGAAAAAAGAGGAATTCAACGTTATGGTCCTGGATCTCATGCTGCCGGATATGAGCGGCATAGATCTTTTGCGCATGTTTCACAAAAAATACCCGGAGGCGGGATTCGTCATTTGCACCGGGTTCGCCAGTCTTCCCACGGCCATAGAGGCGTTAAAGGCCGCGGCATATGATTACATCATCAAGCCGTTCAATGTCGACTACTTTAAACTGGTGATTGAACGGTGCATCAACAAGCAGGAACTCATTGCTAATAACAAAGAGTTGTTCGAACGGCTGGAGGAAGAAAAATATAAACTGGAGATCATCCTTGACGCTTATAATGAAATAGCCGCTATTTATGACCTTAATGACCTTGCCGATATGGTTACCGATAAGGCGGTCCAGTTGCTGGAGGCGGAAAAGGCTTCGCTTATGCTTATTGATGACGAATCAAAAGAGTTGATACTGAAAAGCGCGAAGGGTATGGGGAAAGAGAAAATTTCTTTGCGCACAAAAGTAGGCGAGTTGATTTTGGAGTGGGTTGTTCAGCAGGGCGAGATCCTGTTGGTACGGGATATCGACGAGGATCCGCGGTTAAAGGCTTTCCCGAAGAACAAACGCTACAAGACCAAATCGTTTATATCTCTCCCGCTCAAAACTGAAAAGAGGGTCATCGGAGTGTTGAACGTGACGGATAAACTTTCGGCCGCCAAGATTTTTAATGAAGAAGATATGCGCTATTTGTCTCTTATCGCGTACCACACCGTCGCCCAGATAGAAAATATCCGCTTGTGCGAGCGGCTGTCTTCCTTGGCGGTTACCGATCCTTTGACCAACGTGTTCAATCACCGGTATTTCCAGGAACAGATAAACCTGGAGATCATGCGCAGCCAGCGGTACGGCCACACCTTAAGTTTGATCATGTTCGACATCGATTATTTCAAACAGATCAATGATACGAACGGGCATCTGGCCGGCGACCGGGTCTTAAAACAGGTGTCCAATATCATGCGCGAAAATATCAGGTATGTCGATATGCTCTGCAGGTACGGGGGGGATGAATTTGTGGTCATTCTCCCGGACACGGATATGGCGGGGGCGCTCGTGGTTGCGGAAAAGATACGCAAGACCGTTGAGGAACGGGAAATGAAGATCGGGGAAGACGGAAAAGAAAAAAACATGAAAGTTACGGTAAGCGGCGGCGTGGCCAGTTATCAGGATGGTTCGAGCAAATCTGATTTCCTGGTTCGCGTGGATGAGACATTGTATAAAGCAAAGGCCGAGGGTAGGAATAAGGTAACCGGATACAAATAACAGTAAGGAGAATATATCATGGCGCGCATTGACGGGAGGACAGCGAACGCATTACGAAAAGTGAATATTACCCGCGATTTCCTTAAATTCGCGGAAGGTTCCTGTTTGATAGAATTGGGAAATACGAAAGTGATCTGTTCCGCTTCGGTGGAAGAGAGCGTCCCGTCGTTTTTGAAGAACACGGGTAACGGCTGGGTTACCGCCGAATACGGAATGCTGCCGCGTTCGTGCAAAACGCGCATTTCACGGGGGAAAGATTCCGGGCGCACCTATGAAATACAGCGTCTGGTGGGAAGGTCTCTGCGCGCGGTCACTCAGACCGAAAAGCTGGGAGGCGAACGCACCATCTGGATAGACTGTGATGTTATACAGGGTGACGGCGGCACGCGCACCGCCGCCATTACCGGGAGTTTTATCGCCCTGGCAGACGCGTTGAGGAAAATGAGGTCGAACGGGGTCATTCAGAAGATTCCGTTGAGGGATTTTGTGGCCGCTACCAGCGTGGGGATGCTTGAAAATGAAGCGATCCTGGATCTCTGTTATGAAGAAGATTCCCGGGCGGCCGTGGATATGAATATTGTCATGACCGGCGCCGGCGAATTCATCGAGATACAGGGTACGGCGGAGCGGAAGACTTTTTCCAAAGAACAAATGGATATATTGCTGGCATTGGCTCAGAAGGGAATTTGCGAACTGGTCGCTCTTCAAAAAAGCCTCTTAGGGAACATACTATAGATTCCCGCCGTTAGTATCAATTCGTATTCTATAAAAAATGCATAGCCTCGAACTGGTAGTCGCAACAAAGAATAAGAAGAAGCTCGAAGAGATCCGGGAGATCCTTAAAGATCTGGATGTGCGGTTGATTTCTCTTGTAGAATATGAAAATCTCCCTCGGGTTATTGAGAACGGGAAGACGTTCAAGGAGAACGCCGCCAAAAAAGCGTCGAAGCTGGCGCGTTTCACCGGAAAACTGACCATGGGAGAAGACTCGGGGTTGTGCGTGGAGGCTTTAGGGGAAAAGCCGGGCGTGTACTCTTCGCGGTTCGCGGGGAAGAATAAAAGCGATAATCGGAATAACCTGAAAGTGCTGCGCCTGTTGGAAGGCGAGCCGGAAAGGCGGCGCAGGGCGTATTACGCTTCCGCGGTCGCTTTGGCGGATAAAAACGGATTGATCGGTATCGTCGAGGGGAAATGTTACGGCCGCATCGGATTTGAGCAAAGAGGGGCGTTTGGTTTCGGATACGACCCGTTATTCGTCATCCCCCGGTATAAAAAGACCTTTGCCGAACTTGGCCCGGAAATCAAGCATTCCATGAGCCATCGTTTCCGCGCCCTCAAAAAAGCGCGCGTCATACTCCAGAAATATATTGAGCGCCGCTCCAAGAGTTGATATAATGAAATATTAATAAGGCTGTATATGTATTATGTCTATGTTCTCCAGAGTTTGAAGGATAAACTATTTTATACTGGATTTACAGATAATTTAGAGAGGAGAATACTGGAGCATAATGGTAATCTTGGGGTTCCCACAAGAAATCGGGGACCGTTTAAAGTTATTTATTACGAATGGTGCTTGAATAAATATGATGCTATAGCCCGGGAGAAATATCTTAAAAGTGGCATGGGTAAAAGATACTTAAGAAATAGGATCAAATTGTACTTAGAAGCTATATCGGAGGACAAGGGAACAGGGATTTTCTCTAACGGGGCCGCGCCCCGTTAGAAATTTCCAGTCGTCTTAGTCCAGTAAATTTCTAACGGGGAGTGGCTCAGTTTGGCTAGAGCGCTTGCTTTGGGAGCAAGAGGTCGGCGGTTCAAGTCCGCCCTTCCCGATAAATTAAGATAACGGTTCACAGATAACAGTTGACAGAAAAAGAAAAGGCAAAAGAAGAGAGAATGGGTTTTGATTTTGAAAAGCTAGAGGTTTATAAAAAAGCTATAATTTTCGCGCAGAAAATATATAGAATTACCAGGGATTTTCCGCAAAGTGAAATATACGGATTACAAGGGCAGTTAAGACGAGCATCGGTTTCAATATCGGCTAATATAGCAGAGGGGAACGGACGGTATAATAAAAAAGATTTTGCGCAGTTTCTGAGAATAGCCCGAGGGTCGATTTACGAATGTGTTCCTCTTTTAGAAATATCTTTGAATGAAAAATATATTAAGAAGCATGATTACGATGAGTTATTAAGTGATTGTAATGAATTAGCCAAGATGGTTAATGGTTTTATCAGTTTTTTAATAAAATAGATTTGAGATCTGTTTATTTACACATTATCTGTGAACTGTCATCTGTTAACTGTTAACTAATTTGCGCCTGTAGCTCACATGGATAGAGCAACTGCCTTCTAAGCAGTGGGTAGCAGGTTCGATTCCTGCCAGGCGCGGGAATTTACAAGCGCAGGTTCTCCCCTACGCCCGCAAAGATTTGGGAACAAGATTGCGGGCTCCGGGGATCAATTCGCAGACGTAGTCTGCAAAGAGCGCAGACTACTATACTTTACGTCATCGGGGATCGGGCAGAGGGTTCCGTAAAGTATCTGCTTATTGGGATTCCTGCCAGGCGCGCAAATTCAGTGCAGAGTATGTAGTTAAAAACATTCAATCTTATGCGAATCCTTCGAGATACCGCTTTAATTCTATTTGTTGTTTTTATCGGGATTGTGGTTTTGCTGCATGTATGGGTAGGCATAAAAGGAAAACCGCTTCTTCTGAAAGAGGTAAAAGCCATATTCAAGGATCAGAATGTAACGATTGAGAGCGTTAAGGCCACCTTCCCGTTCAATCTTACGGTCAGAAAACTGGAAATAGGCGGTTTCGCGAAAGTCGACGAGATATTGGCCGCCGGCGGCGCGGTCGATATCTTCAGGAAAAATTTCAGTATCTCCGATCTGCATTTAAAAGGCCTCACTCTTAACCTTGAAAGTGTTAATAATTCCCAAAAAGCGGATATTGTCCCGGCTGCTACTCAGGTTGTTCCTCAGGGAGATCCTAAACAATTCCCCTCCACCGCGGAGATCACCATTGATAGCAATAACGTCAAACAACTTCCCGAGATTACCCTCCCGTCGGTCACCGATACTATTTCTCCCCCTAAGCAAAAATCCCTGGTTATAAACCATATCTTGCTTGAGCATCTGACGGTGTCCGACAGCACCGTTAATTTTATCGACCGGAATATAAGCGAAAAAGGGATAAAGTTCACTCTTACCGATGTTTCTTTTAATCTGCAGAATCTTATGTATCCTCCAAAAAATCCGGTCATTACCTCTTTTGAAATAACCGGTAAGATTCCGTGGGGAGAAGGGAAAGAGAGCGGCACCCTGCAGGTGCGTGGTTGGGCGAACCTTTTTAAAAAAGACATACAGGCAAAAGTAAAAATAGATGATATAGACGGTTTGGTTTTTTATCCGTATTACGCGCGATGGGTGAATCTTGAAAACGCGCGCATTCAAAAGGCAAAACTCGCTTTCAATAGCGATATACAGGGATTGAATAATGAGGTAACCGCGGATTGTCATTTAGAACTTAAGGAGATCGTTTTTAAGCCCCGGTTGCCTGAGGAAGAAGCGGGCAGAGCGGAGAAAATAGCGCAGTTGGTAATAGGTTTTTTTAAATCCGTGAGCGACGGGAAGATCGTTATTGATTTTTCCTTTAAGACCAAAATGGATTGCCCTCAGATTGGATTTGGCGATTTGCAGATCGCTTTTGAGGATAAGATACAGCAGGTCAGGAGAGAAGAAGGGCTTGGCCCTGAAGGTGTGTTAAAATTGCCCGGGAAGATCATCGAAGGCACGGTAAAGGGGGCGACCGGTTTTTCCAAGGCCCTCATCGACGGGACCTTTACTGTAGGGAATGAGTTTAAGAAGGCGATTGAGGATTCTTTTCGGAAAGGCCGGCCCGAGGACAAGAGTGATGGGGCGGCTTCGCAAGAGCCGTTTGGAAAATAGTAAACGTCTCCGCGGAACGCTGCCACGGAACCGCCGGCAGACGGAGAAGGCATGAAGCCGGGGTTATAACGGGATACGATGTGGAAAAAGGAATCCTGGAGAAGTTTAAAGAAGAAGCCTATCTTTTCCCAAAAGTATTAGCGGCCATCCTGCTTACTGCAGGAGGTTTTTTTTTATTGACTATCCTCCGGCATCTTTCTCTTTCCGAGGGGTTCCTCCTTAGTATCCTTTTTTTTATTCCATTCTTATTCGGGAAAATGGCTGTTACCGTGTTGAACGGCGAGCTTCGGGTTAGGTTCGGATATCTTCGGTTGATAAGTTTTGTTTTTTCTTTTTCCGATATATTGACTGCGGAAGAAGTTACTTTCAGGCCGATCCGGGATTTCGGCGGCTGGGGGATCCGGTACGGCCGTTTCCGTGATGAGCCGGTGAATTGTTTAACAATGAGAGGGAATAAAGGGGTCCTCCTGGTTTTGCGCGCGAAAACACGCATATGTTTTTTTACGACGGATAAGATCATTATCGGCGCCAGGTACCCCGATAAGTTATTGCGGGCGCTCGGTAAAGGAACGTGAGGGATTGTTATGGATAGAGCGAATAATCCGGGTATTCTCTGTGGTATAATAAAAAATGAAAATGGAAAAACATCCGCTTATTCCAAAAAAGATCGTAGTCATCGAGGAAAGCCGGCTCATTTGCTCCATTCTGGAACGCCGTTTCCGGAAAACCGGATATTCAGTTTTTGTTTCTCGTAAAGGGAAGGAAGGCTTTGCTAAGGTCAAGGAGCTCCAGCCTGATCTGGTCGTCCTTGATCTCATGCTTCCTGATATGCCCGGAGAAGAGATTTGCCGGGAAATAAAGAGAAATGAGCGCTTGCACCATATACCGGTTATTATCCTGTCCGCTAAGGCTGACGAAGCGGACCGGATCGTAGCCCGGGTCATCGGCGCGGATGTCTTTCTGACCAAGCCCGTGGACATGGAAAAACTCTTAGCTGAGGTTAAAAGTCTCTTATCTCGTCCGCAACACCTTAAAATATACCTTGAAAAACACCCTTCGTCGCGATAACAGGGTTTTTTTATGCATTATGCATGAAAATCATGCTTTACAGGCGGTAAAAAGGCGGGTATAATTATACCCAGCGAAAATTTCGAGAGGAATAATGGTGGGTATAGCTCAGTTGGTCAGAGCGCTTGACTGTGGCTCAAGCGGTCGCGAGTTCAAATCTCGTTACCCACCCCATTTTCCTGTTTCACCTAATTGCCCTATGCGAGCATAGGGCAAACGCAACTCGACGCTCAACTTAGGGCCGCAGAGCCGAAAGTTCGAGCCACACTTTACCCCTCGCCTCAGTCGCCTTCGCGAAATTCGTATCCGTCCGGCGAATCCATCTGGTGTGATTTTAAAGAATGGTATAAGCTGACTTCGTTGATGGTTAATAACGAAGGAGGCTGCAGATGGGTTATGTATTGGGAAGGGAAGAACGCTGGCGCGAGCTGGCGATATCCCAATTGGCGAGTGGATTGAACGCGAAGGAGTTCAGTAAACGGGAAAAGATTTGTCTAAGTAGTTTTTACGGTTGGCGCAAGCGGCTTAGGCTTGGTGCGAATCAAGGATCTCGGCAGGTTCCGGGAAATCCAGAGCCATACCAGAGCGGCATAGCGTAAGGGTTCCTGCGGGTGACGACCGTTGCCCCCAGTCGCATGGCCATGGCCGGCCAAGTGGTTATAAGCATTGAAACTCCAAACGGGTATCGTATTGAGACAGCGGAAGGAACAATAGCTATTCTCAAGGACGTGCTGGAGCTGTTGCGAATAGTGCGATTTTCGGCGGAGTTTTGACAGCCTGGCGCGGATGGCAAAAAAGGGGACGGTTCTATTTTTTATCGGTACTGTTTAAAAACCTGAAAAAATAGAACCGTCCCCTTTTTTTGTCCCTCCCCTTTTTTCTTTACTCCTTTCAAAAAGTA
>JBAZGE010000049.1:0-13377 GCA_041653035.1 Candidatus Omnitrophota bacterium | reverse complement strand
TTCTTTATAGGTATATCAAGGATTCTCGAAATATTCGCGAACAAAATATCTGTGGCAATAGTTACCCTCTCTTTATCGTCAAAACCAACAATATAATCCCCGCCGTCCTGTTTCCCTTGTTCCTTGCCGGCATTGTTTTCTATCCTGTCATTATTCCTCCGCGTATCCAGGACTCCCGTTATAAGTGCTGCCAATACTGCCTGCACTCCGAATATAATCCCTATCAATATCAACAGTGTCCCAACTTCGGCTACTGGCGGATTTTTAAGCAACTCTGCTATCCGTCCGTTTACAAATATCAATGCCAACATCCCCGTAGAAGCTATCACAGCACCTGCAACTGCGCCATCCAAGAAAACTTCTTTAATGGAGAGTATCTTGCCATCCTTACTCCGCGCGTCCCAGACTCTATCGAAAAGTTTTAGCAATACTATCTCTACTACGATTATGGATCCTGCCACTACCAACATCCGCACTAAATCTGACGGTTCTGTGAATAACTCTGCTATCTCGTGGGAATATAACCCCAGCACTACCGTCCCAACCGCCATCACACATATAGCACCTACGCCGGCCCTGACGAACACCCTTGCCGCGTTGCCTCCGTCTTGACGGGCATAATATTCCCTCAATTCTTCCCCGCTGAAATAATATAGCGTGATTTTCCGGCCTTCGTATTCTATAGAATTCTTCAACGGTTCATAACCGTCATTCTTCATCTCTTTCAATATTTCACTATCCGGCTGGACAGCGGTTATTTTAACCACGCTCGGTTTAATAGGCTTATTAATCAGGTCCTCGAGTTCACCAAAAGCCCCTTCAATGTTCGAGCCGGGGAACGGAATACGCTCCGCTCCTATCATCTTTCCTTTCTCCCACCATCCGTCACGCAGAGCAAAATGATTTCTCCTGAACGCTTCAATTATCTCTCGCGTCTCATTCGTATACGGAACCCGAAGCATCTTTATACCAAGCTTTTCCCCGCCGTCCTGTTCCCCTTGTTCTTTGTCGGCATTATTTTCTAGCATGTCAATTCTTACCGAAGGGAGTATATTGTCATTCTTCATCCGCGCGTGAGAGACTCTCTGTAAAAGTTTTAGCACTACTACGGGTAGGAGCCCTATCAATATGACCAGCATCACTAATAATGGTTGCTCTGTATATAACGATCCCAGCACTATCGTCCAAGCTGCCACCTCACATAAAACTACACCATCCACGAACCATTCTGCCCCACGCCCGCCGTCTCTCTTTCCATAAATAGCTATATAATTAGCAAGTATCTCATCTAATTTACCCCTGCTTGCCCAATTGTTGATCTTGAGCTCAATCCCCTCAGACGACAAACGAGTCGTTTCCCTCAAGAACGACCTCAATTCCTCTTTAACTCTTTCCGTCTCTTCATCCCCGCCGTCGCGGTTGTCTCCCTCTTGCCGGAAAAATGGGGACGGTTCTATTTTTTGCCCTTTTGCTTTGCCTTCAAAAATAGAACCGTCCCCTTTTTTCATTACCGGACCGGCGAAAAGGATAGCTGCCAAAACAGAACAATTACAGCCTCTCTCAGCCGGTGAAAGACTGGTACGAACCGTTAAAACGGTAGGTAGGAATCCCTTTGCTACGGGCCAGATCAATCGACTCCCGGAGCGATATCCCGTGAAAACCGTCCACAATCTCCCAGCGGTCCGCGCGGCCGTTGCGTACATAGACATCACCTTTGCCTTTAAAAACAAGGAACAAGCGCAAATGCCGTTCTTTATCCCTGCCGGCAACGTAGCTGACGTCGTTCTGGCATTCAACAATGTGGCTAAGCTTAATATTGTCCAAGATCCTAACCATGGTACACCTCCTTGTTTAGCTCCTGAGCCCGTAAGCTCATAAGCTCTTAAGTTAATGAAGAATGGGGACGGTTCTATTTTTTGCCCTTTTGCTTTGCCTTCAAAAATAGAACCGTCCCCTTTTTTCAAATCCAAATTTGCGGCAAGGTTGGCCACGGGGTCAGTGCCGAAGGGGGGTTCGGCGTGCGTGGATCCAACCTTGCCTGCAATAAAGTTCAAAGCCAAGGTGACAGTCACAAAAGGCGTGACAGTCACCTTGGCCGCGGTTTCTCTTAACACCTTACACTTTACACTTAACACTGAATTTAAGGCCCCGGCTACCCGATAAATCATACCCACCACCAGCCACGGAAGGTTGAGTATAATCAGGGCAAAGCCGAGGCCGAGAATTTCAAGGCCGGCCACCGTCAGGGTCAGCGCCGCGGGGGGTGCGGCTTTTGTGAAGATGAAACCGGCCTTAACAAATTTTTCTGAAATATTTCCGCCGTCGCGGATAGAAGACTGCGATTGGATTGTTCTATTAAAATAATATATATGAAGCGCGAATAAAAGATACGATATGAGTGCTGTGGCTATGAGGACTGATGCGAAGTAAGGCAGGATTGTTACGGTGGCATTGAGAAGGATAGAAGTAGTGTCAATGACCGGCGACGGAGGCCCGGTAGTCAAGGTAAGCGAAATCCCTATAGTTGAACTGAAGAATATAAATCCGCTTAAAGCCCGGTTAAGCGGGGAAATATCCAGATTCGTTTTATAAGCTGTGCCGGAATTTCTGTGAGAGCTTCCTTTGCCATAGCCTGAGTTATCGCAGCTTACCGGCAGAGCGGCATTTACTCCCGTTATCCCCATGACAGCCGCTGCGGGAAGTCCGGACGGGGTTGCTTTCGGCATTTCATTCGAAGCCGCCGTGCTTCCCTTGCCGGATATCGAGTCTCCGAGATCCTGCGTAGTATCATATTTACCATCATACAAATCAAGAACTTTCTGGGTTTCTAAACTTATGTAAGAATTGTTTGCCCCTAAATGAACGGAACCAAGCGGGAAAATACGGTTGGCTTTGGAGGAATTTGAAGAAGTGTAAAACGAGTCATAAGCGTAATCCTGCGGAGGCCCGGTAGCGTAAGGCAAAGTCAGGCTCATCAGGTACGAGATAATCTCGGTTATTTGCGTATTCCCCAAAGACAAATTGTTCAAATAGATACCGGTATTTTCATTCAAGGCTTTCATATCATTACTGCCGCCTAAGGAAGAAGGAACGTAAGAAAGTCCTGCCATCCTGGCGGTTGCGGCCTGGCCGAACGGCATAACCGCCGCCTTAAAGGCTTCTGCCAGGTCAGAGCCGCCGTCAAATCCTTCGCCAACCGTCACCCCGGAGAGAACCGACGCATCGTTGACTTCTTCCAGGCCGCTGCGGTCAATCGGCCGATCGCTGAATGCCGCTCGATAAATTATGCCGTTTCCGTTACCGCTGTAAACTTCGCTTATCTCCACGGATTTATCCGGCGCGCCGTTGGTAACCAGAAACCCGTCTTCCTGTTTGAACACCTTAAGGTTCCCGTCACCGTTATCCCTGCCTACCTCGCGGGCGATATCCACCAGCGATTTCAGGGACGCCGGCAGAGCGCCGTTGCCGTTGCCGCTCTCGACCAATTTCCTGCCGATATCCACGGCCGCCTGCGCGGCATTCCCGTTGCCGACCAATTTCGCGAAAGATGACACTTCCCTGCTCAAAAGGACCGGATTGACCAGAAGCGAATCCGTGTCTTTGCTGATCAGGTTACCGTTAACACCGGTATCCGCCTTTACCGACTTGATATCTTCTGTCACTATGCCCTGTGTCTCCGCGATGCCTTCGGCCAGCAATATCTTGTCGGCGTATTGCTTAAGCTGTTCATTCGCCGCTCTGCGCATCAATTCCGGTATATACACCGATGAATATTCTTTTGCGGAAATCGTCTTCCCTATCTTATCCAAGTCCCCTTCCAACCGCTTGAGTGAAGCATTCGCTTTTTCCAATGTCTCAATATTATAAGTGCCTGTCTTCGCGTCTTCGGACAGCCTCTCCAGAATAGCGGACAATTCCACCCCGATCACCGGCAGGTATTTCTCCCGGTTGGTGGATATCTCCGGATCAAGCGCAAAGGCGGTCTGGCGCAAAGCCTTATAATCCCGGTATTCTGTCATCGCGCGTATCTGGCCGGCCTTCAGTTTGCCTTCCTGGTAGCTCTTCATCGCATCGGACAAAGCCTGCTCGCCTTTACTGCCGATATTCCTCAATACGCCGGCTGCCACGCCTGAAGCGCCCTTGCCCAGGTTCCTGAAGTTATAATAGTTATCGATGTAGAAGTTGGCGGTCTTGTCCGTCAGGCGGCCGTCGGCGATAGTCAAAGCATCGCTGACATAATTGACCCTGCCCTGGCCGTCGGGAGTGGAATCCACGAATCTGTCTTTACCGTCCGGGAAAGTTATGTGCAACAGCAAATGCGGCCTTTCATCCGAATACTGGCCGCGGGAAGCAATGATCTGCTCTTCCGGTATTCCTAACAAACGCGCGGCAATATAATCAATCTGCATATTGGTGACGCAGCCCGTCTGTTTGCGGGCGGCGGTCTCGGCCAGCGTCCAGACGTCCGGATTGTGCGCGTAAACGCTTCTGGTCACCATGCCGATCACGTTGAAGGCGTCGGTCAAAAGTTTAGTCCGCTCATTCACCGGCATCCTTTTGCCCTCTTTTTCATAAATATAAAGAATATGCCTGACCAGCGGATTATTAAATATATCATTGGTGATGGTCTCAACCGTGTCCTTGAGCATCTGTTCTTTTATGCCCAGCTGCTGTTTCAGATCATCCATCTGCTCCGCGGTCATCCCGGCGTTTTCCATTGCCTTGCGCGCCTCTTCTTTCGTCAGCATACCGTTCAATATCGCGCGCACGCGGGAAGGCGACACCACGGTCTGCTTGCCGTCTACTTTTAAGGTTGAGGCCATATCGCTTACCCGGCCCGCGTAAGATTTAATATTCTCCGACGATTTCTGAGTAGAGATGATTTCGCTGATGCGCTTATTACCGATATTGGAACTAATACTTAAATTCCGGTTAGCAATCAGATTAAACCGCGCCTTAGCTTCTATATCCGTATACCACGGCGCAAACAGCATGGTCAAAGCTGTCATCTGCTCCGGATTCTTATCCGTATTCTCAATCCCCAGCGCTTCCGCCAACTGATACACCTGGCTGACCTTAGGCTGGGCGATCTGGTTAAGGCTTTCTTCAAGAATCGCGCTTCTGGTACCGGCACTGCTTGAGGCTTTGATTAACGCCTGTGTTACTAACGGAAATACCGCTGCCATCGCTAATGAGGCCGGCGTCAAAGCCATCATCGGGATAAAACCTAAGCCGATTGCCGGAAGCAAATATGCCATTCCGGTAAAACCAGCCACTGAAACCGCAGATTGTTTTGCCGCGCTTATGGCGCCCTTTGTGCCTATTGAATCCGAAACTGTATCTAAAACTGCATTGGCAACGCCCAAAACCTTAGCGTAAATCTTATCCTTTAAGAATGGGCTCTGCTTTAAATCATCTATTCTATCCATCTTCGCAGCCATATCCAACATGATCTTCTTGGCTTCTGGATATTTAGTCTCATCTATTTCCGAGGCGGCAAATTTCAAGGCTTTAATCTGGCCGGTAAGGCCGGATGAGGTAATGCCATTACTCATCTCTAAACTTACGCTGGATTGAGCGTCTTGGCTGATGACCGGTATGGCCTTGGCCATATTGGCGGCAACAGTTAAATCATCAACCCCTTGTCTGTATAACAAATCCGCCAGGCTAAGTAATTTTGCCATTCCTAAATTGTTTTCTCCAATATAATCCGCTGTCTGCGGCTTAACACTTTGCAGCTCATCGGTTTTAAACAAGGCTTCTTTGTCAGGGGAAAGTAAGATATCAAAATCTCCAGTTAATCTTGCCACCTGCGCTAATTTATCAAGTTTCAGCCTGTTGGCATATATGCGGCCAGTGGATACCGGCTGCTGTAATGTTGCCAGATGCAGCCAGGTATCTGCATTTTCCTGCTTTTTGGAAGCCAGCGATGCCAGGCTGATCAGTGACGATAACCAACTAATCCCCTCTATGTTGATTGCCGAATATGTCGAATGGACTTCGGTTCCCGGCACAATCACCGCGCCATCAGGCTTAATAAATCCGTTTACTCCTTCGGTAATAGTAAATACATCCCCTTCAATATGACGCCCCGTCTGGGCGTATCCTCTTACCTCCAGGTCGCCGAATATAAGCTGATTACTCACATCCCCAGGAAGGCCAAACTCCGCAAACCGTTCCTCAGCTTTCGCTGTTACATAATCATAAACCCCCTGTTCGCCTTTTGCCTTCTGTAACTCGCTGTCCGGTTCGGCAATGGTTTCCGAAAATTTCACGCCGGAAGCGAATTTGGTGTATTCACCTTTTTCTCCTCCGAAAAATACCGCCGGCTTTTGCGGATCGTTCTTTCCCTTGATCCGGTTGGCAGTATAGGTTAAACCGGCCAACACCGCGTAATTCGGCATTGAAGTCTGATAATCATACAGGCTCAATACCGGCAATCCGCCTTCTTTATCTCCTACCGCGCCCAGCATCAACGCGCCGACTTCTTTCACCCGCAATCCCGTATCTTTAATCTTACTGATATCGCGCGCGGCTTCAAAGATCGCCTGGCCCTCTTCAGTCAATTTTACGGTGTTAACGGCTTTGAGCGTACTCTGCACGCGGAAATTGTGCGCCGCCTGTTCCACGGTGTTAAACCGGCGCTTATCATCTTCATCCTGTTCCCTAAACACCGCGTTTAACGCGCCGCGCGCGCCGAGGCCTGTGCCGGAGGCGATCCCGCCGGCAACTGAGGTAAACGAACGGGAATAAAGATAACCACCCTGCTGTTTGTTATCTGCCTGAACCGCATCCAACTGCTGTAACATCTGGGCTATGCCGGCTACTGCTTCATCAGTATCTTTAACGCGCCAGCCTTCCTGAATCATTTGCGCACGGGTGGAAGCTAAGAAATTATTGCCTAAGTCACGAGTCACTACTTCACTACCTGCGTCATCAGCTCTGACATAGCTTTGCATATTCGGCTCAAGCGCCTTAACAATCGTCAACTCCGCCGCTTTTTCATAGGCGCTCTTAGCCACCCGGTCGCTGGAAAACTTGGGATATTTAAGGTCCAAATCGCGGCCGTTGACTTTTGCCTCAAACACCCGAATCAATTCAGGGAAAGAAAGGTTCGGCACGCCGATCTTATCAATCGCGTATTTTGCGTATGCCTCATTGCGGCCCTCAAAATTGATCCCCTGCTTTAACTGAGCATCCGTGCCTTTAATATCCATATCCAGCGCCATTTTCTGGGCGTCATTAAGCTTATCATAGAACTTGCCGTCTTTGCGCGCCACATACTTGAAGTTGTTCCATTCACTGCGGAAGGTATTCTCCATTGCCTCAGACATCTTTTGATTAGCAAATTCAGAGACTAATTTATCATTAAGCCGGCTCTCCGACTGGAACTCGCGGCGCATGGAAATGATATTATCACAGGAAGACTGATCAGTAGATAACGCGAGGTATTTATTAAAATTGTTTACCAGGCTCTGGTGCGCGAAATCGCGCGTCATCTGGTTGAACGCGGTGGCTTCCTGCTCAACTTCATTTTTCTGGAGCATATTCATTAAGTTACCTTTATCAGCAGGGGCGTTAAGCAGCCATAATTCCTCTCCCACGCCCTTGGCATCGTTGCGGTTGCGCCGGATATACTGGTAAGCGTCGTTCATCCCGATCTTCTCATCCCATACCTGCACCATTAACGTTTTCCCGTAAATCCCTTTATTAGCGTCAGCGGCCATATCCAGAGGAGTAAAGGTATATCCTTGGCGCGAGGCGCGGTCAAGGATCACGATCATTTGTTCTCCGGCAGAAATCTTATTTGCCAACTGTTCGGGAGTAAATCCGGTTTTACCATCAAAGAAATCTCCGGATTCACTTCTCTGCTGATAAACGGTTTTACCTCCGGCGGTTTTGCCGAAACCGTCAAATGCCTTTTTATACTTGATCATATCCGTGGTTTCCGTGCCGGGCACAACCACCAACACCTGCTTACTGGAATATTCCGGCTTAGCCATGTTTGAGATACTGTCTATCGAGCCGATTGACTGAGTCGCTTTTACCCGACTCAGGAAATCCCTTACTCCGCCGCTGACGTCATAGGAACCGTCGGTTTGTATGCCCATCCAATCCGCCATCAGCCTGACCTGGCCGGGAGAAGCCGTATACCAGGTTACGCCCTTATCGCCAAAACTGTTTTTTAACACGTCGTAAGGCGTGATGCGCACGGAATTCTCGCTGATCTCAACCCGGCTCAGTGTTGATTCCAACTGCGCCTTATCATTGAACTTCGTAAACATGTTGTTGATCTCAGCCTTATTATTATCGACAAGGTAAAGGACGAACTCCCCGATCATCCTGAAAGCCACTGCCCGATCCAACTGTGAATAGTGCATATCCGGGCGCGCTACGTTGCTATGCATGATCACCGGCACCCATTCGCCGTTTTTCTCTCCCCAGGCAAAATCCTTACCTTCCATACGGCTCAAAAAGAAAGTAGCGCTGTTGAGCAAGGCACGGTCATTCTTATAATCAGCCTTATTATTAAAATCCTCAAACGGGATCACATTCTTTTTCGCGAATTCTTCCGCCATTATTTTAGTGGGATAAGCAATGTCGTTTTCAACGGTAATATATCCTTTCGCCTCCAGGAAATTTTTGAACCCTTCGCGGCTGACTTTATCTCCGGAGGTTTCGCTGTATTTATTGTAAAGTACCTGCATAAACCGGCTGACCCGCGTACCGGCGCCGCCCCATTCCTGGGCGCGGCCCGCGCCCATCTGGTTGCCGTCAGTGCCGACGATCAGGTTAGGCAATTTGGGGTATTCGCCGGTTTCTTCACCAATGATCCAGCCGATGTCTTTCACTAAATAGTTTTCTAAAGCAGTATATACGCTGCCTTTAGGATTTACTGACCGTTCCAATAGCGAATTCATCTCTATTGTCTGAGAGCTCTCCAAGTCGGTGATAATGATCACCTTTTCCCCCTTGGCCTTGAGAGCCGCTAAATTTTCATTTAATTGCCTTAATCCGGATTCTGCTACTCCCACCTGTTTTTGGGTCAGGTCAATCATCACGACTTTTACTCCGTCGCTTTCATAGATATTAAATGATGTGCCGCCCTTAACCCCAAAACCTTCTTCCAGCAACTGCCTGCTTTTCACTGCTTGAGGCGCAACCTTCCATACATTACGATCCAATACCTTAACTATAATCTTTGCCTCTAATGGCTCAAACAAGGTAGTCTTACCCTTAATCGTGCCGAAATCCGGCAGGAGCCTGCCGCGCTCTAATGATTGAAACATTTTATCCACTGCCCGCTCAATGTTCGCCCGCTCTGCCGGATCATTAGGATTGACATTACCTTTTTCGATCTGTTTCTGATAGTAACCGTTAATGATATTCTCTATGTATTCCGTCTGCCCGGGATTAATCTTTAAGCCTTCTTTGGTGAACGTGGTTATGCCGGCGGAATTGATTATTTTTTCCCCAATACTGATTTTACCGTCTCCCGCCTGCATTTGCGCGCCGACATTGGTAAACGTCTGGCGCACCTCTTGAGGCAATGAGCGGTACATGGTATTGAAAAACACGAAGCCGCTTACTGCATTATTAAATTCCGCTTCATCACTATTGATCCTGTCCAGATAGGTTTTTTCCCTACCTAAACTGAGGATATAGCTCTCCGGCTTATTGCTATTCTCGTATGCCTTATCTGAAGACGAAACTTCTACGAACTTGATAAATGCATCCTTGAAATCCTTAATCTGGTAAGGACGCTCTCCCAAGTTATAAAGCAGAGTGGCAAGGCGTTCAATTTTGTATCCGGCTTCACCCTCTATTGCGCTGCGGTATTGTTCAAAATTAAATCCGCTATTGAATACCGGAGCAGAAGAACCAGCCGCCTGTTTAATGAATTTATCCATAGCGTTATATTCGGTAACATCCTGTTTCAACTCCGGCATACGCTCCTTTAATCCGCTAACCAGGCTATTCCGGAAAGAAGGATCGCTGCTTGCCCGTTCCAAGGCGATCTGGCCAAACACATCCTGCTCTATATTTCGGACTTTACGCTCTGCGTCTGATGAGATATCTTTGGGTAAAAACAGGGAATCAAGCAAAGCGGTTTTTAATTCATTATTGCCGATACGCCCTTGCGGATACTGCCTTAATAAATTCTCGCGCACCAGTATTTCTATTTTTCTCTCCGCTGGAAGCTCATTAAATCGGCCCTTTTCTCCGATATAGGAAACATCCAAACTCCCGGAATATCCTTCCAGCATGTCTTTGATCGTTGCGGCATCCATTGATTTTACCTGACGGGCGTATTTATCCGCCATATACGCTTCGCGCAAGGCCTGCGGCGTGGCAACGCCAACCGTGGTACCTTCCGCGTCGCTTAAAAGGTAATTCATCATCTTGACCTGCACGCCTTTGGTATCGGCTCCTCCGCGGCTCTTACCTTCTATCAAATACAATGTGGCAGTTGAAGAAAGGGTAAAATCATAGCCCGCAAAATCCGCGCTTAGCCCGCTGATCTTTGCCGTGTTAACATCAGCCAGCTGAAGCTTTTCCGCTTTTAAGATGCCTTTATCCAACTCTACCACTTTATAGACCGTGTTTACTGCGGCTTCCCCGGGTTTAAGGCTGGGCGCCTGGCCTTTTCCAAACAGCATCAGGGTCTCCCTGCCGAAGAAACGGGCTTCAAATTCAATCCGGCCGCCCGCCGCGTCTTTTGCTACCACAACATAACTGCGCCTTGACTGATCAGGCTTTACACTTCTGACTTCTAAGCCGTCCCGGTTTAAAGCATCTCTTAAATCGCGCTCAATACTGCCCGGGCTTCTTAACACCGGCTGGTAATAACGCGGGACACAGAATAAGCTTGCGAAAGAAACCATACCTGCCGCCTGCTCAACCTGCACATCCGACCAATCAGGGAAAATCGCCCGGATAGCCGGTTTTACGCTTTCTCTTACTCCTGTCAGCATCGTGGACACAAACGACGCGCTGTCAATACCGGCAACTAACCTGCCGCCTACTCCGCGGCCGATGTTCCCGGCAGCAATACGCTCCAGCGCCGCGTCATCGCCGTATGCCGATATTACCCTAAACAGATTGGTAAATGAATGTTCCGTAGAAAACGCCCGTACGGTTTTGGAAGAAGTTACGGTGTGCGGCGCCTGGCCAATACCTAATAACGCCGGCAGATACACGCCCATCTTGCTGAATTCCGCGGCATCAACTACCATTGCCTGCAGAAGACTAAATCCCTCTTCTTTACCGGTCCAGGTCCATTCGCCGGTAATCGTCCGTTCCAATCCCATCTGTGCCAGACTGAACACCGGGCTGATAGAAACAAACCCGCCGACGGCATTGGTACTGATCGCAAGCAGATCGGGATTTCTTAAACCCATATTTACCGTCTCGCTTAAACCCTTATCCAGCCACGAATAAAAATTGATTCGCTTCGGCTGTTGTGCCAATGTATCCAATTTATTAATAAGCTTCATTCCCGGCGCGGTTTGAGAAACCAATTTCACCCCTGAACCGGTAACTGTAACCAATCCTCTTACTGTTCCGGCAACCAGCGCGCCTTCGGCAAAAGTTGCCGGCATACGATCAGCATCAAGATATTCTCCGGTCATTGCCAATGACTTCATATTTTCCGCGCCGCCCCAAACGCTTCCGCCCACCGCCATTTCTCTCGGCAGCTGCAGAACGGCATTTTTTATTCCCTCTTTCCATGAGGTATTTTTCACCATACCGCTTAACATTTCAGTTGCAGACATACGGCTGCCGGTTGCTAAAGCGCCGGATGCGCTTTCTCCGGCTATAGCGCCGGCCTGATCAGTAACTGTCGCAGTCAATAAACGGCCGGGAAGGTAATTCTTGGCCTCGCTTAATGACCCGCGTATACCTACCTCCTCTGCCTTGGCGTATAAACCTTTTAATGTAGAAGTTATAGCAAACTCGCCTCTGGCTGCGCTGCCTAACCAACCAAAACCGCCGGCTAAAGCTTTGCCTGCCGGATATACAATCATACCGGTGAATAAATGATTTAAGGTAGGAGCGGCTACGCCTTCAAGGAACCCTTTATTTAAATCATAACCTAAATCAATCCTTAACCCCTCTCCCTTTGATGCATGCCAGAGATTATCCAAAACTACATCCGCCGCCGCTCCTGTCACGTAGCGGGTGGCTAAATATTTAGCCGTGTTCCCGGCCAACGAACTTAACGACGCGCCGCTGGTAACAGCCGGAACTAAAACAGGTGCAGCGACAATAGCCACGCCAACTACTACCGGAGCCAGCAAAATTCCTGCTAATGGCATGAGGTCGCCATTAGTAACTGTGCGGGTACGCCAAAGGCCGCCGCTTGAGCTTAATTCATATCCGTTTGCCAAATAGCTGTTTAGCTGAGCTTCATTCATCGACTCATAAACCGGATGATACACCTTGGTTCCATCAGACATAACTTCAAGTGTATATAACGACTCGCCGCTCAATAGTGCGCTGATTTTATCCAACACTCCCATTTCAGCATCAGCTTTACGCAGGTATTCGCCATTTTCCCCTTTAACGGCAATAAGCTCGCATGGACCCGTATGATGCGGTTCATTCCACCAATTCTTGATGCCGCTATATACCCACACTGCCGCGCCTGCTATCGCATCCGCGCCGCGGGTAATGATCCCTTTATCAAGATGCTGGTTAAGCATTGACTCGGCTATAGTTGAACGCGGCGCATTAGCATAAGCCGAAGAAACCACTTCATCGGCATCCTTAATCGAACAGCTTAGACCGCAGGAAGGATAACTCTTGCCTAACGCTGTCGGGACATATTCTTCCGGAAGTACGTTAACTCCCAGAAAATCATTTGTCTTGCGCACCGCTTGGGTCTTGGGATCAAGTTCCTCAGAAACGTCATGGGTTATCCGCAATGTTTGAAACTGGTTATCACCGACAGGATTAAGTTTGTATTCGGTCTGGGTGCGCCCCTGAGTCAAGGATTCAACCGCGTTTTTACCTGCGGCTGTGGTTGTTGTACGGCTGCGATAAGACAGATCAATCGGCCTGGCCTCATCATCGTATTTAATCCAGGACTGAGTCAAGCTGTAATCCTGGCTTTTGGTAATCTGTTTTTGCGCGTTTTTGGCATCCAACGTATATTCTTGCGCCGCACCCTTATCCGTCTTCATTCCCGGCAGGCCGTTGGCGTAATTTAACTGGCTGTAACTGCCGCTTTTAACTACGCCGGTATTCGCGATGTTATCATAGGTATCATCATAATAATCTGCGCCGTTTTTATTGCCGCGCCTATCGTAAGTAATGTCGTCTTCCGTGCGGAAATAATCCTGATTTAGAATAAGGGCGGCGTCTTTTAAATCA
>JBAZGE010000048.1:0-13849 GCA_041653035.1 Candidatus Omnitrophota bacterium | reverse complement strand
AGGCCTCTCAAGAGGGAAAAATAGAAAAAAAAGGGACGGTTCTATTTTTCAAGATTCCGAAAACCGATACCCGAAAAATAGAACCGTCCCCTTTTTTTTCGGGCTGATGATTAAAAGATGATACATATTACCATCGGCACAAAAGCGCAACTCATTAAGATGACGCCCATACTGTTTCTTTTAAAAAAAAGAGGCATAGCGTATAACCTGATCGACCTGGGACAGCATTCTTTGATAACCGGCGACCTGCGCGATGAATTTGGCCTTGATGCTCCGCGTGTGTGTCTTTCTTCCGGTGATAATATCTCTACCGTGGCCCAGGGGATATCGTGGCTGATGGGAATATTTATTCGCAGTCTATCTTCTTCCTGGATAAGGGAAAAAGTATTTTTAAATAAAGGTGGTATCTGTTTGATACACGGTGATACGGCTTCTACTTTGTTGGGGCTTTATTTAGCCAAGCGCGGAGGGTTGAAAGTTGCTCATGTAGAAGCGGGCTTGCGTTCTTTTTGCTGGTCTGAGCCTTTTCCTGAGGAGTTGATTCGGATTATTGCCATGAGATCCTCGGATCTGCTTTTTGCCCCGTCGAAATGGGCATTCGAAAACCTGTCTGCGATGGGACTGAAGAATAAATCGGTCCTGATGCCGGGAAATACCGGATACGAGACGACCAGAATGAGTCTCTCTAAGGCTATCGATCTGCACCTGGGGATGAAAGATTTTTGCCTGGTGACCTTTCACCGCATGGAAAATATTTATTCTCGTAAACGCATGCTTTTCATAATTGGACTCATCGAGCAAATAGCCCGGGAATTGCCGATTGTCTTTGTTCAGCATGGCTCGACGATCAATCAGCTTAGAAAATACAAGTTACTTGACCGTCTGGAAAAAATGGAAAACAGGCATTATTTTAGGATCTTGAGCCACAGCCACTTTATCCATCTCCTTGATACATGCAGGTTTGTCATTACGGACGGGGGGAGTATCCAGGAAGAGGCTTATTATTTGGGAAAGCCCTGTCTGCTTTTGAGAAAATTCACCGAACGGGATGAAGGATTGAATAGAAACGTGGTCCTTTCACGTTTTGAAGAAGAAAAGATCCGTTATTTTATCCGCCACTCTGCGGATTTTGTTCAGCCTTTGGTAACCGGGGAATGTGGCTGTATTTCCGGGGCTATAGTCGATGCGCTGGAGCAGTATGTTTAATGGCCAGAGAGAGTTTTACGAGAAATTCCACCACAGTCTCAAAAGAAGTAAGCTTGAAGCTTTAAAACAGTCTCTGAGACTGAAGGCGATAGCTGATCTTGCGAATGTATCCTGTCGTCCCGGTGCCAGGGGATTGATCGCGGGTTGCGGGAGTGGAGAAGACACGCTGGTCGTAAAACACAGAGTCACGGCTTTCGATTTTTCCTTCAACGCGATACGGAACGCCATCCGTAATTTTCCAGGAAATGCTTATTTGGTTGCCGACGGGATGGAACTTCCGTTTCTTGATAATTCATTCGACTTAATAATTTGTAGCGAAGTGCTCGAACATATTATATCCCGGGAAAGAATGATCGCGGAATTGCATCGTGTATTGAAAAAGGACGGTTTTATCGTTTTTTCCGTTCCTAACTGGATTTGTTGGTATGGTATTGCCAGGAAAACAGCGGAATTTATTTTAAGAAGACCGGTTACAGCTGGAAATCAACCGGTGGATAATTGGTATACCTTCGAAGGACTGCAGAGAGAACTGGGGCCGTATTTTAGGATAACACATATACGCGGAGCCTGGTATTATCCTCCTTTTGCGAAAGGATATCATAAATGGTTGGATTTACTGATCTTTCCGGTTTTCAGGATTTTTCAGCCTTTGGATTTTTTTCTTGGGAACACGTTTCCTTCTTTGGGGAGCCATATTTTGGCAGTTCGATGCACTAAGCATAAAAAGGGTCGGGAAAATGGGTAATGTTGTTTTGATCGTTTTGGTTTTAGGTTTTAGTTTGTGCGTGAATTCTTTTCTTCTTGTGATTCTTTTAAACCGGCGGGCATCACTTTGGGAAGGAATTAAGTTTTTTTCCGTCGCGGCGGCGCTCAATAAGTTGTTTTTTACGGGGTCGGGATATGCGATTCTCTGCTGGAAAATGAAGGGGGATGATATCCCTCTGAGCCGGACTCTCCCGGCATTCGCGGTGTTTGAGCTGTTCTCGACTTTGCCGTGGCTCGTCTTGGGAATTTATTCTGGGGGAAAACTTGCCTTCAGGATCCCGGTTGTCCTGCCGTTCATTTTTTTGTTTGTGTTGATTTCCCTATTGATCGCGAGAAAGAAAGCCGCGGGATTCTTTAATAGTATTGCGCGATATTTTTCCGAAATCAGTCCGCATGCATTCATCGTTGTGTTCCTGGTTACGCTGAATCTTATCCTTACTGCCGCATATTATTTTTTACTTATGGAGGCTTTTCATTTTTCTTTCGGTTTTATGGAAGCGATCAGGATTGTGTCCATCGCTTTTTCCGCCGGTTATCTTTCTCCCGTTCCCCAAGGACTGGGAATTAAGGAAAGCTGTCAGGTTTTTCTGCTGATGGATCAGGGAGTCTCCCTGAAACAGGCTGTTTCTTTCGCCGTTACGGATAGAGTGATCTTAACGGGTTTTTATCTGGGCCTCGGATTTCTATTCGGGGCGGATATTATACGTCAGGAAATAAAGTCTAAATTCAAAAGACGAGTGCGGGAAAAATAGCCTGCAAAAAAAGGACGCAAAAAAAAGGGGACGGTTCTATTTTTTAAGATTTTAAAAACCAATATCAAAAAAATAGAACCGTCCCCTTTTTTCGAACCGTCCCATTTTTTTACGTAACCTTTTGTTTGAATTAAACTTAGGGTGAAAGGCGATTTCGCTTGACATGACAGTTAAGTAATTTATAATTGTAAAAGAGGCGTGAATAACAGGGGGGGTATGGAAGGTATAAATCTGACGTATGTACAGAAGGATGCCTTAAAAGAGATCGGTAGTATTTGTTCCGGTAACGCGGCCACAGCCCTTTCTCAGTTACTCGGCAAAAAAATTGATATCGTAGTCCCCAAGATACTTTTTCTGGATATAGAAGAAGTCCCCGATGCCGTGGGCGGCGCGGATCAATTGGTCGTGGGATTGATATTGCGTGTCTTGGGAGACCTCCCCGGGGCTGTCATTTTCGTCTTCTCACAGCGGGATGCGGCAGCCTTGTCCGCGATGATGGCCGGCAAACAACCTGCCGACGGAAACCTGATCGGTGATCTCGAACGCTCCGCACTAAAAGAAATAGGAAATATCCTCGCCAACGCTTATCTGGGGGCCTTGGGAAGTTTTGTCGGCTTAAGCCTTGTTCCCACAGTTCCGGAATTGATCGTTGATATGGCGGGGGCCATGATCGATTTTTTGCTCATTGAATTGAGCGGGAAATGCCGATTCGCGCTGTTGATCGATTCGGAGTTCCATGAGCCTTCGGCTTCGGTGACCGGGCATTTCTTCCTGATCCCCCATGCCGACAGCCTGGAGGCCATTCTCAAGGCAATAGGGAAAAACGACTTTACCTAACAACTATTTAACCGAGGCCTACTTATGCAGGATAGTTACCGGGAATTATTTCTTTCCGAATCGCAGGAATATCTGAGCAATATCAGCAATCGTCTGGTGAAATTAGAGGGCAATCCGGCCGACCCGGAATCATTGAATGAGATATTCCGGTGCATCCATACGCTCAAAGGGATGTCCGCCACCATGGGGTATGAGAGGCTTACCCGGCTTTCTCACCGTATGGAAGATTTACTGGAAGAATTGCGCGGCCAGAAAAAGAAAGTGACGCCGGCGATCATTGACGTGTTATTCGCCTCGGTGGATGTGCTTTCGGAGCTGGTTGAAGATATAAAAGCGAACCGGGACTCCGAGATAAACATCTCCACCTATATCGCTGAATTGGATCAGATAATACACAGTGAGGCCCCCGTGCAAAAAGCGGAAGTTGTTCTTCCCGGGGAGAAAACCGTCCCGGTACAGCAGCCGGAGGCCGTAGAATTTTCCGAGGAGGAACTGAAGGCCATCCGGTACGCCAAGAGTAAAGGGTTTAATGTTTTTAAAATCAATATCCAGCTGGCTTCCGATTGCGCGATGAAAGAATCGCGCGCTTTCCTGATCATTACCAATTTGAAGAAACTGGGAGAGATTTTGAAAACGATTCCCCCGGCGGCGGAATTGGAAAAGGGGTTTTTTGACCTTTCGTTTTCCGCGGTCCTGATCACCCGGGAAGCGCAGGCGGTAATCCGGCAGGAAATGATGGGGATTTCGGAAGTCGAAGGCGTGTATGTCAACCCGGTGGAAGTAAGCGCCCCCATCGGCCCGGCAGCCAATGCGCCGGCCCATGCCTATATAAAGAAGATCCAGAGCCTGAGGATACCGATCGAACGGCTGGATAAGATCATGAATCTTATCGGGGAATTGGCGATTGCCCGCATCAGGCTTTCCCGGATCGTCGCCAATATCAACGAAGAATCGCTCGATGAGGCCAGCGTCCTTGTCAGCGGTTTGATTTCCGCTCTGCAGGGTGAAATTATGCAGACCAGGCTTTTGCCGGTGTCGTATATCCTGGACACTTTCCCCCGTATGGTCAGGGATATGGCCAAAAAGGAAGAGAAACAGGTTAATCTGGAGATAATTGGAAGTGATATTGAGCTGGACAGGGTGGTCCTGGATGAGATCGGAGACCCGCTGGTGCATTTGATACGGAATTCCATTGACCATGGGATTGAAAGCCCTCATGAACGCAAGGCCGCGGGTAAGCCTCCGTCCGGAAATCTGCAGATCAGGGTATCGCGCCAGAAAGGGCAGATAGCCATTGAAATTGCCGACGACGGAAGGGGAGTGGGATTTGACGCGGTAAAGAATATCGCTTTGCGCAAAGGATTGATCACGCAGGAAGAAGCGGATGGGCTGGATGAAAAAAAAGTGCTCGACCTTATTTCCCTGCCCGGGTTTTCAACATCCGAGAAAATAACCGATATCTCCGGGAGAGGCGTGGGGCTTGATGCGGTTAAATCCAAGATCGAGGCTATCGGCGGAAGGCTTGATTTTACGACTAATCTCGGCAAAGGGAGCACGTTCATTTTAAGCCTTCCGTTTACCCTGGCGATCATCAAAGCCATGCTGGTGCGGGTGGGGAAAGAGGTATTCGCGATCCCCCTGATTAATATCCGGGAGACGATCAAGGTAGAGAAACACGAAATAAAGGTGTTACAAGATTTGGAAGTGGTACGGGTAAGAGAAGAAATTATCCCTGTCCTCCGGCTGGATAAAGAGTTTTCCATACTCCTTTCATCGACTGATAAAAACCGGAACGCGTTAGGCGACATAGTAAACAGCCATCATGATGACGGCAGGTTTTCCATCGTTATCGTCGAATTCGGAAAGCGCTCCCTGGGTTTGATCGTCAGCCAGGTAGTCGGCGAACAGGATATTGTGGTAAAACCGCTTGCCGCTATAATCAAAAAGACGCGCGGCATCGCCGGAGCCACCATCCTCGGAGACGGAAAAGTAGCCCTCATCATAGATGTCATGGGCCTGATCTAAGAAGCAATTTCCCGGCGGTTAAATTCAAGACGCATAGATTGAGATTACAGAGATACGGTGTTGGAGCGAAAATCTTTGCCGGATCTTTTGCTCTAACGATGCTCATAAGGAGGCTTCATGGAAAATTTAAACCTGAAACAGCTTGATGTCCTGAGGGAGATCGGCACCGTTGGAGGGGGGAGCGCGGCCACCGCTCTCAGCCAGCTTTTATTTAAGCGGGTCATGATCAATGTTCCCAGTGTTAATCTGGTCTCTCCCCATAAGCTGTCCGGTTCCGAATTCATGATACAACCGGAAGAGGTGGCTATCGCGGTGACCTTGAACATCCTGGGCAAGCTTCGGGGGGGAATTCTTGTTTTATTTTCGGAACCAAGCGCCTTATCCATGATCGATATATTGATGCACCGGGAGATCGGTTCCACTAAGTTGATCAATGTTATGGAGGCATCGGCTTTATCCGAGAGCGTGCATATTTTGTGCAGTTCGTATATAAACGCGGTTGGGGAATTCCTTGATTTTCATCAGCTGGTCCCCTCCATGCCGCAGATGGTGGTTGACCGGATGGACAGGCTGAGCGAGCATTTGATCAAGCGGTTCATACAGGAAGACGTCAATTGCCTCCTGCCGATCGAGAATAACCTGGTCATAGAGGATATCAAAATGAACCTCTATGTGATCTTTCTGCTGGAATATGACAGCGCGAAACATCTTACGAATATCCTGAACTTGTAAAAAGAGATATTTTTTGAAGAGAGGGATTAACCGAGGAGGATATCCATGGCGATGAAAATCCACAATTATATGGAAGAGATGGTGAGTGATAAACTGGAAGAGATACTCGCGGGAAAGAACGATATCTGTAAATGCCTGAGGTGTAAACTGGATATGATGGTGTGGGCGCTGAATCATCTACCCCCTAAATATGTCATTACCGAAAAGGGCAGGCTGTACACGAAATTAATCGAGCAAGAGGCCCAGTTTCGCGCCGATATAGTGAAGGTATTGATAACGGCTGTCCTGCGCGTGAGCAGGAATCAGAATCATTGAATCATATAGTTTTACCGTCCGATGAAAATACCCGCGGCAGAGTTGCCCATGGCGCAGAAAAACAATTTATCCGATAAGGATGTCGATGCTGTCCTGGCGTACATCCGCAGGAGCAAGTCGATCGACCTGGGCGCGTACCGCAGGACGTTCGTGGCGCGCCGGTTGAGCGGCCGGATGGAGCGTGTTAACGCGGAAACAGGCAATGCCTATTTAAAGATCATCCGTGATGACCCGGCGGAGTTCACCAGTTTTTTAGAGGCGCTTTCTATAAACGTCACCGAATTCTTCCGGGATCCCGGGGTGTTCGAGTTTTTGCGGAACAATATCCTGAAGGAGCTTATACGGGTAAAAAAAGCGGCCGGCTGGCGTATGATGCGTATTTGGTCGGCGGGATGCGCGTCGGGGGAAGAACCTTATTCCATCGCTCTTATGGCGCGCGAGATCATCGGCGACGACCCCGATTTTGAGGTGATCGTGCACGCGACGGATATCGATAATGCCGCTCTGAAGCGCGCGCGGGAGGCTGTTTACCCTCGGGACAGCATGAAGAATGTCGGCAAGATAATCCTTGAAAAATATTTTTCCCCGGTCTATAATGAGGCATATCTTTTGCGGGATGAGATAAAAAAAATGGTCCATTTCCAGAAACGGGACCTGATCAGTGGCCCGGTGCTCAAGCGTATGGACATGGTGTTTTGCCGCAATATGATGATCTACCTGAGCAAAGAAGAGAAAAACGCCCTCATCAATAAATTCAGCGAAGCATTGAATACCGGGGGGTACCTGGTCGTTGGTAAGGTGGAGTCGGTTTTGAATAGCGGCGTTTTCGAGGTGGTATCAACAATGAACAAGATATACCATAAAACAGGCTGAGGGTGCGTACATCCTTCAGCGGGTCAGCATAGACGCGCGCGTTTAGAGGAACAGCAGCCTGTGTTCGGTAAATACCGGAGAAATTAAAAGGAGGTACGGAATGGCTCGAATAATGATTGTGGATGACGCTCTTTTTATGCGGAAGATGCTTTCCGATATTTTAAAACGAGAGAACATCGAGATATGCGGAGAGGCGGAGAACGGCAAGGAAGCGATCGAGAAATACCGGCAGTTGAAGCCCGATCTGGTGACGATGGATATCGTTATGCCCAAGGTTGAGGAAATCGACGGTGTGGGCGCGGTGAAAGAGATCATGAAGATCGATCCCCAGGCGAAGATTATCATGGTTTCCGCCATGGGACAGCATTCGCTGGTCGTGGAGGCGATCCAGTCCGGGGCTAAGGATTTTGTAACCAAACCGTTCCAGCCTTCCCGGGTGATCGAGGCCGTCAGGAGGGCCCTGGGCGAATAAAGAGCGCATAAGCGCGTACCAGATGTTCCGTCCGGTTTGGTACAGCGGAATAACAGTCCGGGTATGAAAACTATGGAAGAAAATAAGACGATTGAAGTTGGAATGGGGCAGATGGAGATCTCCGTAGCCCCGCATAAATTGATTACGCGCGGGCTGGGGTCTTGTTTGGGGATCACGTTTTATGACCCGTATAAAAAAACAGGGGGTATGGCGCATCCTATGCTCCCGGATTTCAACAGTGCGCGCCTAAGGTCGAATCCGCACCGGTTCGTTAATTTCGTGATCGGGCAGATGCTTGAGGAGTTGGAAAAGCGCGGCTGCGGCAGGAATACGATCTCCATCAAGATGTTCGGCGGCGCGCATATGTTCAGCTTTATAGATACCGACAGTTTTCTTAATATCGGACAAAAGAATATCGAAACCGCGCATGCGGTGCTGAAGGATCTCGGGTTGAAGGCCGCGGTAGAAGAGGTCGGGGGGACGTTCGGAAGAACCATTGAATTAAACCTGGAGAACGGGAAGGTTTTGGTGAGCACCGTTTCTTGGGGAGAAAAGGAAGTTTAGTGGCCGGCAAGATCCGTGTTTTAATCGTTGATGATTCGTTCTTGATGCGCAAGATACTCTCGGATATCGTGAACAGCGATCCCGAGCTTGAGGTCATTGAGAAGGCTAAAGACGGGAAAGAGGCGTTGGAAAAGATGCTGGCTTTGCAGCCGGATGTGACTACGTTGGACGTGAATCTTCCCGTGATGGACGGCTTGTGTGTTTTGGAAGAAGCGATGAAAAAACAATTCGTGCGGGTGATCATGCTTTCCGCGTATACCCGCGGCGGCGCCAGCGCGACCATAAAGGCCCTGGAATTAGGGGCGATAGATTGTATTGCCAAGCCGTCGGGGGAGATATCGCTTGATCTAAAGAGGCTAAAGGAAGAGATCCTCTCCAAAATAAAGATCGCGGCGAAAGTCGAGGGCAACAAGTATACGTATTCTGTCCCGCAATCTTCGGGGCAGCGGGCACGGGAACACGCGTTTAAAGTCATTGTTATCGCCGCATCAACGGGCGGGCCGAAAGCGGTCCTGGATGTGATGCAGCATATGCCCGGAGATTTGGGGGCGGCGATATTGATCATTCAGCATATGCCCGAGGGGTTTACCATGAGTTTCGCTGAACGGATAAGCTGGCAGTCTTTGGTGAAGACAAAAGAAGCGGAGGACGGAGACGAATTGGCCCCGGGCAAGGCGTTTGTCGCTCCCGCCGGTTCTCATATGGTTCTGGAAAAGAATGCGGGTAAAGTCTTGATCCGGCTTAATCAGGAGCCGCGTGTCAATTTTGTTCGTCCGTCGGCAGATGTGACTATGGTTTCCGCGGCGGATATATTCGGGCAAGATACCATGGGCGTGGTTTTGAGCGGGATGGGCAGGGACGGCGCTGACGGAGCCGGAAGAATAAAGGAAAAAGGCGGCAGCGTTATTATCCAGAATATGGAAACCTCAGTGGTCTGGGGTATGCCGAAGGCGGTATATGATGCCGGCCTCGCGGATAAGGTTTTGCCGGTTGAAGAGGTTTCCGCGGCGATCGTGAAATATGCGGGAAGCGTTGCCGGCAACTAAAACAGAATAGGCAAGCCATGGATGAAAAACTATCTTTTAATCAAGAGGATTTATTGAAGGAAATGGGGACTATCGGCGCGGCCTGTGCCGCCACCGCGCTCGCGGATATGATCGGGGGAAGGGTTGATATCGAGGTGCCGCAGGTGAACCTTATTCCTCTGGAGAACCTGCACAGTTTGATGGGGAATACGGAAAAGGCTTTTTTTGTGCTGGATATGGAGATAAAGGGGGATATAACAGGCAGGATCTTTCTGCTTTTTTCTCCGGAAGACGCCGCGCTTCTGGGCGGGACTCTCCTGGGAAAACCGAAAGAAAAGATTGAATATACCGATGAAATGTTCCAGTCTGCTTTGAAGGAATCCGCCAATATTCTGGGTGGTTCGTATGTTTCCGCGTTGGCAGAGATGACCAATATGACCATGCTGACCAGTGTCCCTTCTCTGGCGATGGATATGGTCGGTGCGATATTGGATTTCATCTTTATACAGATTGCCCAGTATTCGGAAGAAGCTCTTTTTATCCGGACCGATCTGAGGGTGAAAGGGATGAATTTGGAAGGATTGTTCCTCTTTTTTCCTTCTACCGAATCATTGCGCAAGATCTTCGAAAATTTGAAATTAAAAGGCTGATCGCGCGGGTTGTTATAAAAAGGAGGGTTTGAGATGGCGGCAGAAAAAGAGAAAGAATGCCAGTTGGTGGTATTCACCATCGGGGATGAGGAATTTGGCGTTGATATCAGGCAGGTCCGTGAAATCGTTCGTTTAGTCGCGATCACCTTTTTGCCGAAGGCTCCCAGTTTTATCGAGGGCGTGGTCAATTTGAGAGGCCAGGTCCTCGCGGTCATCGATTTGGCCAAGAGATTGGGGATCAAATCGAAAGAAAGAGGCGAAACAACCCGTATCATTGTCGTTGAAGTCGCCGATAATACGGTCGGCATGACCGTTGATTCCGTTTCGGAAGTATTACGCCTGGGCTCGGAGTTCGTGGAAGAAATGCCCTCTTTGGTCGATACGGAAGTCCCCGAACATTTTATCCGCGGCGTCGGAAAATTGAAGGACAGGTTGTTGGTTTTATTGGATCTGAAGAATATCCTGACCATCGAGGAACTCAAACATGTGGAACATCACGTAAAAATGGCCGGTACCGTCGTCAAGGAGCAGTAACCGGAGCGCGGATCGGTGAGGGGTGAGCTGTTTTAGAAAACCAGCCCGGGGGAAGAAAGGGCTGGTTTTTTTTATAGAATTCATCACGGAGCGATTTTCTTAAAAAAAAGTGGCATAATAACTGTTCGTGAGGTAAAATTATAGAAAGAGGTAATTCTCATTGAACCCGCTACAGGAGGCCGTAGATTATGGAGATTAAAGACAAACGGCGATACCGCCGCCTAAGGAACGGAGTGAGGGTTATTTATAAAAAAATGGGTGAGCCGGGCGAAAGTGTTTTGCCTGTTGTCGATGTGGGCGGCGGGGGGATTCGTTTGTTATTGCGGGATAAATTGAAGGCGGGAGAGCTTCTGGAATTGGGTTTGATCATGCCTCAGGACAAGGAGCCGTTTTTCATCCTGGCTAAAGTTGCCTGGCAGGCGGAGATGTCCGTGAAAACGGAAAATGAACAGCATATGTATGATACGGGCATCGAGTTCCTGAAGCTTGATATACAGCACCGCATGCATCTTATCCATTACGTGTATGAAAAAATAAAAGCAAGAGAGTCGTAGAAAAAGGGACGGATAAAAAAAGGGGACGGTTCTAAAAAAAAGGGGACGGTTCTATTTTTTTAAAAAAAATCCCAAAAAAATAGAACCGTCCCCTTTTTTTTGAACCGCCCCCTTTTTTTATTGTTTTTTAAGAGAATCTTTGCAGATCTTTTGGATATCTTTGACCGCGTCGTGATTGAGCAGGAGATAGAACGACCCCTTGATCTTATGTTGATGTTCTTCAAAGACAGCCTCAATGAGAAGTATGGATTTGTCGTCGGTTTCGCAGGAGAACGCGGCCATATTCACGATATCGCGTAAACCACCGTTAATCAGGGTGGGAACGGAGCAGATGATAAGCCTGTTAAGGATAAGCCCCAGAGCGTTTATATAGGAGGAAATGATCACATGCCCGACTTCTTTTATGCCGGATATCCCGATTTCAGTCAAGTCTCCGCTCCGGTTCGACTCTACGGGAGAGGTGATTGTCAGATCTATCAATTGGAAACTGCTTTTTTCGTCAAAGATCACCATCACGTTCCCTTTGAGGCCGGTCAAGAGATGGCTTAGTACCCCGGTTACATTTTTTCCCGCTTCCAGGATATCGATCTCCGCGTTGTTTTTGACGATCCTTACCGAGGGCATCTGGATGTCGATCCGTTTGCCCAGAATCTCGGAAAGAGCCGTACTCCCATGGGATACGCAGGTGGTTCCGACTTCCGTCAATATATCCAGTTCATCTTTTAAATACTGAGGCGATTTGGGGCCCATTCTGCTCCTGGTAAAGTAGACAGTAAATACTCAATAATATTTTATGATAGCATGATTTTAGGCAAGGTCAAGAAATTATTAGACGGAAAAAGAAAAAAGGGACAAAAAAAAGGGGACGGTTCTATTTTTTGAATTTTTTGTTAAAAAATAGAACCGTCCCCTTTTTTTTGTCCCTTTTTTAGGAAAAAAACTCTATATATTGCTTGACTTTCCGGGTTTTGGATTTATAATAATGTTCAATGTCTGAACAGTATTCCACCCGCACAAACGGCGGCAAAATCGAGCAGGAAGATACCCTTTACCTGTTATCGGAAATATCCAATTCCCCGCACCTGACCCAGCGGGAACTTTCCTCGAAACTTAAAATCTCTTTAGGCAAGACCAATTACCTTATTCAACAGCTCATCAAAAAAGGGGTTTTAAAGGCGGACAGTTTTTCTCGTAACCCCGATAAATTAAAGAAGATAAGCTATATATTGACCAAAAAAGGTTTGCAGGAAAAGATCGATCTTACCCTGTTTTTTCTCAAAGTGAAAGAGGAAGAGTATAACAAGATCAAATTTTACTGGGAACAGATCAGCAATCCTCAGAGACAATGAAAGTAAATCCCAAAAGCCGCAGATTTGTGATTCTGCTTGCCGGAGGATCCGGCACCCGTTTCTGGCCGCAAAGCAGGACCCTCGAACCAAAGCAATTCCTTAGCTTGCATAGGGATAAGAGCCTTTTTGAACAGACTATTCTGCGCGTAAAGCCGCTGGTTCCACCGCAGCACATCTACATTGCCACTTCCGAGTTGTATAAGAACCATATAGTAGAAATTCTGCCGCAGTATGGCATCCCCGCGGATAATTTGATACTGGAACCGGATTCCCGGAATACCGCCGCTTCGATCGCGGTCAGCGTTCAGTTGATACATACGGCGGAACCTCTGGCAAGAGTGGCGGTATTGCCCTGCGACCATCATTTTGAGCAGGATCGGTCATTCCGGAAATTGTTGGAGGAGGCGTTCGTTCATTGCCGGGATAACTTGATCGTGTTCGGAATAGCGCCGTTTCGGCCGGCTACCGGCTATGGATATATTAAGACTAAGAAGAAATGCGGGCATTTTTTCGCTGTGGACCGGTTCTGCGAAAAGCCGGATATCAAAACCGCGCGCAAATTCCTGAAAGACGGCAGGTATTATTGGAACAGCGGGATATTCACCGCTTCGGCGGAGGTATTTCTGGATGAATTCAAGGAACACCTGCCTGCTATATATGCGAATACCCTGAGGATCGGGAAAAACGGGGATATCAAAGGTGTCTGGCCCGCCATGCAGGCGATCTCCTTTGATTATGGCATATTGGAAAAGTCGCGCCGCCTGCTTATGCTGAGTGCTCCCAAAAACTTAGGCTGGTCAGACCTGGGGAGCTGGCAGGCGTGGGATGAACTGCTTCCTAAGGATAAGCAGGGGAATAAATTCCTGGCCGAGGTCATGGATATAGGCAGCCGGAACATAACCGTTGTCGGCGCCAAGCGGCTGGTCGCCACTATCGGGCTTGAGGATTTGATCGTTGTGGATACTCCGGACGCTCTGTTGATCACCAAAAAGGAGAAAAGCGAAGAGGTTAAAAAGGTGGTCGAGGCATTGAAAAAACAAAAAAGAGAAGAGCACTATTTACATAAGACTGTCAGGCGGCCGTGGGGTTCGTATACGGTATTGGACACGGGAATGGGTTTTAAAGTGAAGCTTGTGGAGGTTAAACCCGGGCATTCCCTGAGTTTTCAACTGCATAAGCAACGCAGTGAACATTGG
>JBAZGE010000047.1:0-14801 GCA_041653035.1 Candidatus Omnitrophota bacterium | reverse complement strand
CAAGGCGCGCGCAAGCGACGGCGGAGCACCCAAACCTATAAGGACGGTTTGGTACGCGCTTCTTGCGCAGGCGTATGTTATTTATACGCCGCACAACGGAGCGCAGCGCAGCAACACCCGGCCTTATTAGAAAGGCCGGTGTGCGCTTTCTGCGCAACGCAGCAGATGAGGCTTTTTCAGCAGACTGCTAAATATCCAGATTCTTAACCTTATGCGCATTCGCTTCAATAAATTCCCTCCGCGGTTCCACCTGATCACCCATCAACATCGTAAACATCTTGTCCGTTTCAACCGCGTCTTCAAGGGTTACTTTCAACATAGTGCGCTTCTCTGGATTCATAGTAGTCGCCCATAACTGTTGGGGATTCATCTCCCCCAAACCTTTGTACCGTTGTATGTGCATCCCTCGAGTCGCCTGTTCTTTAATATAACTCAAAACATCCTTTAAAGCAAGAAAATCATGTTGTTCCTTATCATTGCTTACCCTGTATAAAGGCTTCATTTTCTTGGAGACTTCGTCTACAGGGATCTTATTTAAAATTGCGATCAGCTCCTGACTGTATGTCTCAATACCCAGACCGGCCTTTTCTATTTTAACCACAATATTTTCAATATCTTGCGATTCGAAAATTTCAAAGATATCTCCCTCGGCTTCTCCAGCCTCTTTATCCGTAAGTTCGGCCAATTCTTTATCGGAATAGACAAAGTGGGTTTTTCCATCCACTTTTACCCTATAAATTGGCATTTTTTTGGTCTTCTGATGCCTAAGGCTGATAAATTCTGCAAAACCGACTCCCCTTTTCTCTAAATTCCTGCCAATCTTTTCTATCTCTACCAATAAGCTCAAAATTTCTTTAAATTGATTATCTGTAAAGGTTTCTTTGTTCTTTAACCGAATAAGGTGTTGATTTTCCCTCCCTAACTCCAAAAGCATGGAATCCAGTTGTTGTTCAGTCTGGATGTATTCTTCGCGGGTCCCCCGTTTTATCTTATAAAGCGGCGGCTGTGCGATATAGACATACCCGTCTTCAACCAGTTTCGGCATCTGGCGGTAAAAAAGCGTAAGCAGCAAAGTACGGATATGAGAACCGTCAACATCGGCATCCGCCATGAGCACTATTTTGTGATATCTAAGCTTGGTAAGGTCGAATTCCTCACCCACGCCCGTCCCCAAAGCGGTAATGATGGTGCGTATTTCTTCGTTCGAAAAGATTTTATCAAGGCGCGATTTTTCCACGTTCAAGATCTTTCCCTTTATGGGCAATATAGCCTGGAACCTCCTGTCCCTGCCTTGTTTAGCACTATTATGAACAAACACGCCTCCCGCTAAAGCAAAGTTGTGCGTATTCGGAACTTCAATATCATAAACATCGATTTTTTCGGTTATTTTCTCTACCGATTTTATTTTATGGTTATAATTCACCACTGCTTCCAGTAAAGCTTTGCGGTCACCGCCAAAAAAGCGGGATACCAATGTTTCTAATTTGACTACATTGGGATTGCGTTTTTCCTGTGCCGCCCTTTCACGGTCAAACAAAGCTATATCTCCATAACGCTCATAAACTTTTCTTGCAAACAACAAGCCGGCGTTTAAATAAACTCTGTCATAGGCAGCGTGTCTCCGCGTACGAAAATCATCCGTCCATTGACCATGTGTTTTATTCTTTCTCCACTCGCGCAACTCATTATTGGACCATTGTTCTCGGGCCCTCTTTGATAAAAATTGCTTCGCTTCCGGATGTTGAAGAAAATAAGCCTTGACTCGCTGTGACTGCTTAAGCCTATTCTCATTTTGAGACCAATACGCCTGTTGGGCCGCATTCAAAAGCTTCGCATTTCTTTTTTGATATTCGGGATGGGTTTTATAAAAATTCAGGGATCTTGCCATCATAAAATTTTTATACGCGGGATCTTGCCATTGCAATTTAGCCTTTTCGCTCAACATCGCTCCAAACCGGGTTTTTACGGTAAAGGAGATTTTCCGGCGATATTCCAAGGAACGCTTAATTCTATTGCATTTCTCAATTACTTCCTTTTTATGCAACGTGCGGCCGGCTTGGCTCCTATGAATGGCCAAATGCACTTCTCCCGGGAGACGGATAAGATTATCCGGATTGTTATTTAATTTATTAAAGTCTGCGTGGTGCTTATGTGCACCGCTGCTTGCATCATATACGCTATTTTCAATATTATATCCATCCGCAAGCATATGACTAAAAACCCATTTATTTGTCAAAGGATTAAAAACCATTTCATATCCTTCAATGGTTATCCTGCCGCCTTTGCGCGATATTTTGGTCCTGAAGGGCATAAGGCTCATATCCAGGGTCAAATCCCGAGCTTCAATAAACGAACCATCTCTGAGCATAAACTTATGATCCGGGGTGCACGTAATCACTTCCTTATCATCCAAAACCACCCTGATCACTTCCGCATCTTTTTTAGTAACCCGCGGATGAAGTATTTTCTCCATGCCGACGCTTCCGTCCTTCTTAATGGTATAACAGTAATTCTGCTTGCCCGCGCGCCATTCTTCAACAAGATCCTTGAAATTAAGTTTTCGCCCATCGGCTAATGCCACCGTAACATCGCCGGCAAAACAGCCGCCGGCGGAATCGCCCTCGACGATATATACTTCACAAAGCGCGGGGTCGCGTTCCGAACAATCGGCTAATTTCCCCGGAAGGCCGCCGGATTCCAGCGCTCCTTTTCTGCGCGTTAATTCCCTGGCTTTTCTCGCCGCCTCGCGTGCGCGCGAAGACAAGATAACCTTATCCACAACCTTATTCGCGATCGAAGGATTCTCTTCAAAAAAACTACTGATAGCGTCGAACACCGCGGAAGCGGTCAACCCTTCCACTTCGGAATTACCAAGCTTGGTTTTGGTCTGACCTTCAAATTGCGGATTGGGTATTTTCACCGAGATGACCGCGGTCAACCCCTCGCGGGCATCTTCCCCGGAAATGCTCAAGTCATCCTTTAACACATTCTTGGACTTGGCATACTGGTTGACGGCGCGGGTCAACGCGGATTTAAAACCGGAAAGATGCGTTCCGCCCTCCACCGTATTGATGTTATTGGCAAAAGAATACAGGCTCTCCGCATATCCGTCGTTATACTGAAGCGCGACCTCCAGCTTAACGCCTTCTTTTTCTTTTTCGAAATAAATTATCTTGTGCAGGGGATTTTTATTTTTATTCAGATACTCCGCAAAAGAAACGATCCCCCCGCTGAATTCAAAAACCGCTTCTTTATCGCTGCGTTCGTCCTTCAGGCTGATCCCCAGCCCTTTATTCAAAAAAGCCAATTCCCTGAGCCGGTTGCAAAGGATATCGTACGAATAATCGATACTTTTAAAAATAGTTCTGTCGGTTTTAAAAGTTACCTTGGTCCCGGTGGATTTTGTTTTACCTATGACGGTAAGCTTGGAAGCGGTCCTTCCCCGTTCATACCGCTGGTGGTGAATCTTCCCGTCGCGTTTTACCTCCACCTCCAGCCATTCGGAAAGAGCGTTGACTACGCTGACCCCCACGCCGTGCAACCCGCCGGAAACTTTATACGCCTCATGATCGAATTTCCCCCCGGCATGCAGCATTGTCAGCACCACTTCCACTGCCGGTTTTTTTTCAGTCTTGTGGATATCCACCGGGATTCCGCGGCCGTTATCCGACACGCTCACGCTGTTATCGGCATGAACCACCACTTCAATCTTATCGCAATGGCCGGCCAGCGCCTCATCAACGGAATTATCCACGACCTCATACACCAGATGATGCAAACCCCGTTGGTAGGTATCTCCGATATACATCGCCGGCCTGCGCCGTACCGCTTCTATTCCCTCTAAAACCTGTATGGTCGTCGCGTCGTACGCCTTTGACGCATCCGCCTTTTTTTCCTGAACGTCCTCATTCTTTTCGGTCATATACTTTTCTCCTTATATTTCACGCCGGCGCCCGCTTATTTCCGGAATCACAACTCCCCGATACTGAAACGGATTTCTTTTACCGCGGGAGATACCGCACGCACGCCTGTCAACAGTTTTTCTTTTTTTATACTAAAATAATACATCCAGCTTGACGATTCGACCTTTATTCCCAGGGTCCCGTTGCGAAAATATCCGAATCGAACGTGCCCCTGTTCTTTCCGGGTAAAAACCTTCTTTATTAATTCCTCCGGGCTGCCCTTGGGAAATTCATTCTTTTGGCTCTTTGCCTTAAGCTGAGAAAGCAAAGCTTCAACAGTCCCTTTTATCTGTTCCATTATTATCCAAGGCGCATGGGCAAAACGATGTATATATACCCTTCAGTGCGGATTACCCCCGGTTTTTCGCTTCCCGAAACCTCAAATTCGACTTCCTCGTGCGAAAGGTTCTTCAGCACATCGATCAAATACCCGGGGTTGAACCCGATGGCCATTTCCTTGCCCGGATATTTTACCGGAAGCTCCTCCCTCGACTCTCCGACATCGGGAGTGGATTTTGATATCATGACCTTATCTTTCAAGATTTCCATTTTAACCGCCTGATAATCGGGAGTGGAAAGCAGGGACGCCCGTTTAACAGCCAACAAAAATTGTTCCCTGCCGATCGTAATCCTATTGTCGGATACCGGCGGGATCACCTGTTGATAATCCGGGAATTCTCCTTCGATCAACCGGGAAATGATCACCACTTTTCCAAAATCAAATAATAACTGGTTTGCCCCAACGATCAAAGATACTTCGCCTTCTTCCTGTAAATTACGGTTTAATTCCTGGATAGTCTTAATGGGCACAATAATGCGCGTTTCTTTATTACTATCCTGTTTCAGTTTCCGTTCCGCTATCGCCAGGCGTTTTCCGTCGGTAGCAACCAAGGTGATATTGTTTTTATTGATCTTAAAAAGGATCCCGTTGAGAATATACCGGGTTTCATCAAAAGATACGGAGAATGAAGTCAGATTAAGCATTTCCTTCAGCGCCGCCTGGTCCAATTTGATCGCTTCTTTATCCTTGAACTCGGGAAGCCGCGGAAATTCTTCACCCGGTAAACCGATTATTTTAAACTGGCACAAAGAAGTTTCAATAGTGATCATATTATTCTTCTTTGTTGTTACCTCAACCTCTTCTTCCGATAATTCTCTCACAATATTACTGAATCTTTTTGCCGGAACGGTTATCACACCTTGTTCAAGGGTATTCACAGGGATTACACAGGTTATACCTATATTAAGATCGGTCGAAGTCATCCGCAAAGTATCCTGCTGAGCCTCCAGTAAAATGTTTGAAAGTATTGGCAGTGTTGCTTTTGTTGAAATGATGTTTTGAATAATATCAATACCTTTAATTAAAATTTCCTTTTGGGCTTTAAACCGCATTCTTCCCCCCTTTACTATTAATACTTAATATTTTTAAAAATCTAAAAATAGTCGAAGTAGTAATAAGCCGCCGGCAATTCTGTTAATAAAAACAAAACTTAATGATTTTACAACGGATACAAAAAGAACAACCTATGGATAACGTATTAATTCATTGCTGTATAACCTGGGTGATTCTGTTAATCTTATCTTTAAGTATTTCATTATGATTGATCTCTTCTTTAATCTTTTTGTATGAGTGTAAAACCGTAGTATGATCTTTTCCGCCGAAAGCATTGCCTATTTCCGGCAGGGAAAAATCGGTAAAGTCCCGGCTCAAGTACATGGCGATCTGGCGCGGGAGTACTATGGTTTTATTCCGGCGTTTCATTTTCAGGTCCTGAAGCGAGATGCCGAATTCTTCAGCAACGCAGCGCTGGATAAAATCAATGGTTATCAGTTTTTTCGGTTCTTTTAAAAGATCTTTTAATACTTCTTTTGCGAGTTCGAGTGTAACCGGTTTCTCTTCAAATAATGAATACGCGATAACCCGGATCAACGCCCCTTCCAGTTCCCGGATGTTGGTCTTGATAAGCTGTGCAATAAAAAAAATAATGTCATCGGGTATCGAAATCGGTTCCCGTTCGATCTTCTTTTTTAATATGGCAACGCGCGTTTCCATATCCGGCGGTTGGATATCCGTGGTCAATCCCCAGCTGAACCGGGAAACAAGCCTGTCCTGCAGATTGGAGATTTCTTTGGGAGGCCGGTCGGAAGAAATTATTATTTGTTTATGCGCGTCGTATAAAGCGTTAAAGGTGTGGAAAAATTCCTCCTGTGTCGATTCCTTCCCGGCGATAAAATGGATGTCGTCGATCACCAGCAGGTCGACGGTGCGGTATTTATTCCTGAACGCGGGCGTGGAATGGTGCTGTATCCCGTCGATAAGCTCGTTGGTAAAACGCTCGGAGGAAATATAGCAGATCTTGAGCCCGGGATTTTTATTCCTGACGTAATGACAAATAGCCTGCATAAGGTGTGTTTTTCCCAGGCCTACTCCGCCATATATCAGTAAGGGATTATACGCTTTTGCCGGCGATTCCGCAACCGCGATAGAATACGCATGCGCGTGGCGGTTTGACGAACCCACTACAAAATTTTCAAAGCTATAGCGGGGGTTCATGAAAGCTGATTCCGAAACTTCCCGGGTTTTGGTTTTCTCTGCGGATTTTTGATGCACCGGTTCTTGGGAAGGAACGTATACTTCCAGAAGAACCTCCAGTATCTGTTTATTTAATTGGGAAACGATCTCCTGGATCAGGGTTTTATAATGCTTGTCTACCCAGTCCTTAAAAAAAGCATCAGGTGCTTCGAGAATCAACGTGCCTGTATTTTTTAGCCGTGGCCGTAATGGCTGGATCCAGGTTTGGAATGAAGGCGCGCCTAATTTGTCCTTAAGATAAATACCGGTATCTGTCCAGAGTTTCTCTATGTCGAACATTTTCGGGAATTCAAGATATTCACAACTTGTTAACAAGTTGAATAAATCTGTGGAAATCTCGCGGCTTCTCAATTGGAGCCCGCCTATTGGAATATGAGCATAACTTTGCCCGAGCAACAACGGATTGTATTATACAATAATTTTCAGAGTAGTCAAGAAAAAAGCGTCTAACGGAAACATTCAAAGCTCACGGTTCTTGGCGATAGGGGAAAAATTGCTGACGGAAACATTGGGGCTGTTGATTTTTTCGAATTCAAAAGCGTATCCCTCGAACCGTGCCTTTAGAACCGGGAACGTTTTCTTTTGTTGACTTTTTGCCGGGCTGTGGTACAATTTATAAAATTTCTACATTGACTTGGGGATGATATATGCTATAATTTAAAAACTTTTCATTCCAGGCGCAAACGCGCATGGGGCGAGAGTTTTTGTCTTATAAGGAGCCGTGAAAAATGAAAAAACATTTTACAACACCATCACGAATAGTAGCAAAACGAAAACTGGGTTTTCGAAAAAAAATGTCCTCCAGGGGCGGCAGGGCGGTTATCGCGCGCCGTCGACGGAAAGGACGCAAGCGGTTGACTCTTTAAGCTGTTGTGCAGTAATTGTTTTGTTTCGATCCGGGTGCAAGAGGTTAAGCAGGGAAAGATTTTTTTAGCGGCGAAGCCCTGTTTTATGGCGCGAATGAATTTATTGGTGAGAAACCTATCGGTTCAATTGATCTCGTTTTATCAGGAATACGTCAGGATAATTTTGCCGCATTCCTGCAGATTTTGGCCCACATGTTCTGAATATTCACAAGAGGCAATTCTTAAATACGGGTTTATTAAGGGGGGTATAAAAGCCGTATCCAGGATCTGCCAATGTCACCCTTTTTCGGGAAAATCCGGTTTTCACCCCTTAAAATAATATCCTATGGAAAAAAGAGTGTTTTTAGCATTTATTTTGTCTCTGGTTGTTCTTTTAGTGTGGAGTAAATTTGTTCCAAAAGTGCAACACTCCGCTCCCCCGGTCGCCATTCAGGATTTGCCGAAAAGTGATACGGTTGTTTCTACATCGGAATCCATTGATCTTCCCTCTTCCTCGTTTGAAATGACCCAAAATAATGTAACATATGTATTCTCAGATACTTTAGCAGCAATTAAAGAGGTCAGATTTGGCGCTTATCAAGGATATAATTTCCCTTTACAAAAAGGCTTTTTCATTCTTGATGGCCCTCTCTCATTTACAAAGAATATTGTATCGGATTCAGAAGTTGTTTTTACTTATGTCGATGGCTTTAAAAAAATCGTTAAAAGATTTATTATTTCTAAGTTTAATTATAACATAGACTTAAGTGTGGAAATTGAAAATTTGACCAAGACCAATTTGGATATGGATTTGTCTTTGGTGCTCGGTGAGTTTAATTTTTTGGCAAAAAAGGCTCAGGGAAATTTTGATGGAGCAGTCGTTTCGACCGCAGAAAAAATACTGAGGCCTAATATTCGTAAAGATAATAAATACAGTGATTTAAAGTTTATTGGTTTGAAAGATCAGTATTTTTGTGCTATCGTTGAGCCTGGAACGGATAAATTCAACGGTTTTATTAAGAAAAACAAAAATACTTCTGAAATCGGCCTCACAAATAATGTTAGTCTCGCTCCAGGGCAGTTGATTAATGAAAAATTTCGTATTTATTTGGGGCCACAAGACTTAAAGAAAATTTATGCAGTAAATCCTGCTTGGGCGGTAATAATAAACTTTGGAAATTTTGACTTTATTGGGCAGATTTTGCTCCAACTTTTGGACTTTTTGTTTAATTTGGTCCATAATTGGGGGGTTGTTATTATAATTTTGAGCCTTTTGATCTATGCGCTCCTATATCCTTTATCAATAAAGCAAATGCGTTCTATGAAGGATGTTCAAGCGCTTCAGCCTAAAATTGACGCTATCCGGGTAACGTATAAAGACAACCCACAGAGAATGAATAAGGAGATATTTGAGCTTTATCGTATCCACAAAGTTAATCCCTATAGTGGTTGTTTACCGCTTATCTTGCAAATACCGGTATTTTTTGCGTTGTATCAGGTTTTGATACGTTCTGTGGCTTTAAAAGGAGCGCATTTTTTGTGGATAAAAGATCTTTCTTCTCCCGATAAGCTTTTTGTTCTAACCCAACCTTTTCCTTTTGAATTTAATCTCTTGCCTATTTTAATGGTTGTTGCTATGTTTTTTCAACAAAAAATGACTTCTGCGAACTCCTCGAACGCCATGAGCGAACAGCAAAAGATTTTGACAGTTGTTATGCCGGTTGTTTTTGGCTTTGTTTTCTATAACATGCCATCGGGGCTGGTTTTGTATTGGTTTATTAATAATATTTTAATGTTGGTTACTCAACTCAAAATTAGCAAAAATGTTTAAAAAAGTTAGCATAGAGGTTGAGGGGATTACGGTTGAAGAAGCCATTGAAAAGGCGCTTAGTACGCTTAAATTAAGGCGCAATCAGGTTAAAATCGAAATCCTTTGTGAGGAAGAAAAGGGGCTTTTTGGGATGCCGGGAGCTAAGCCTGCAAAGGTAAAGGTTAGTTTAGTAAGCGCTTCAAAAGAAAACTCTTGACATCAGTGCCTATTTCTGGATAATTAAAGGTAATAATATATTAAAATGTTCCGCGTAGAACATTGAGACTAAGGGTAAAGCGCAAAAATGTTCCTCGTGGAACATTTTTGAGAGGTAATAACCAGAACATGGGTAAAATTATTTCCATTTGTAATCAGAAAGGCGGAACAGGTAAAACTACTTCGGCGGTTAACCTTTCTGTTTATTTGGCTCTCGCTCAAAAAAAAGTTATTCTTGTTGATCTGGATCCGCAAGCAAACGCTTCAAGCGGGTTAGGCATCGATCGCCGGAATGTAAATAAAAGTACTTATAATGTTTTATTGGAAGAGTCCTCAATAAAAGACATTCTTCTTAATACTTCTATTGAAGGGCTTTTTTTGGCACCTTCAAGTTTAGATTTAACTGGCGCTGAGATTGAACTCGTAGGGGCATTAGGAAGAGAAAATAGGTTAAAGAGAGCTTTATCGCAGGAAAAAGACAACTTTGATTTTATAATCATCGATTCTCCTCCCTCGCTTGGATTATTAACCATTAATTCTTTGTGTGCCGCGGATTCTGTGCTTATTCCTGTTCAGTGCGAATATTACGCTTTAGAAGGATTGAGCCAACTGAATAATACAATTAATTTGGTTAAAAACAATCTTAATCCAAATCTTACCATTGAGGGAGTTTTTTTAACCATGGCAGATTTTCGAACTAATTTAAGCCGGGAAGTTATTCAGGAAGTGAGGAAATATTTTAAGGAGAAGGTTTATGTAACAGTTATCCCTCGAAACATTCGATTAAGCGAGGCCCCAAGTTTTGGAAAACCAATAGCTCTTTATGATAAGCAATCAATAGGTGCGCAGAAATACGAGGAATTAAGCAGAGAAATTTTGGGTTTTCCGATAGCGGAACAAAAGGATCTATCGGTTGGGGAAAATGAAATAGTTGAACAATAGAGGTGAAAAATGATAAATGACAGAAGGGCCTTGGGAAAAGGAATTGGCGCATTGATTCCTCCTGTACCTGCACCGGTGTTGGGTGTAAATGAAAAATCAGAAGGTGCGGTTTTTATTCCAACTAATTTAATCAAACCGAATGCTTTGCAGCCGCGAGAAGAATTTAATCCGCAGAGTATGGAGGAACTTGTACAGTCAATTCGGGAAAAGGGAATTATCCAGCCGGTTTTAGTTAGGAGAAAGGGCGAGAATTATGAACTTATCGCCGGAGAAAGAAGGTTCCGTGCTGCGAACATATTAAATTTAAACGAGATTCCGGCAATAATTAAAGAAGCCGAGGATTTGGATTCTTTGGAAATCGCCTTAATAGAGAATATCCAAAGAGAAAATTTGAATCCTATTGAAGAGGCAAAAGCCTACAGCTATCTCATGGAAAAGTTTGGACTTACTCAGGAACGTATCAGCGAAGTGTTGGGAAAGGCCAGGGCAACGGTTGCCAATACGTTAAGATTGTTGAAATTGCCTTTAGAGATCCAAAAGGACATTGTTAATGGGAGGCTGAGTTTTGCGCACGGAAAAGCACTGCTGGAGATAGAAGATGTTGGGGAGCAAAATTTTTTATCACAGTTGTGTGTTTCTAAGGCATTGTCTGTAAGAGAGTTAGAGAATATGATCAAAAAGATGCGCCCGAGAATTTCGCGCACCAGGAAAACCACCGGCGGGTTAGACGGTTATGTTATGGCAAGAGAAGAACAGCTTCAGCATGCCTTAGCAACCAAGGTGCATATTTTAAAAAGAAAAAAACGCGGCCATATAGTGATAGAGTTTTATTCGCAGGAAGATCTGGAAAGAATTTCCAATAAGATTTGCGGGTTATAAATAATAGCGGGGGATACTTTAAAAAGAAAGAGGTGACTATGCAAGCGGTATTAATTCTGGTTAAGCCCGATGGTTTGGTTAAGTCCTTGACCGGAAATATTTTGACGCGATTATCCGAAACAAAGCTGGAAATAGTTGCCGCAAGAATGGTTAGGGTTTCCAAGAAGCTTGCGGAAGAGCATTATGAACATTTATCCGATAAGCCTTTTTTCGGGGAATTGATAAAGTATCTTCAGGGTGAATTACATGACCGGCGTAAAGTAATGGCGCTTATTTATTGGGGGAAAGATGCTATCGCGAAATGCAGAGAGCTTGCCGGCGCTACCAATCCCGAGGAGGCCGAGTCTACTTCTATCCGGGGCGCCTATGGCCGGATTACCACCAAAGGGCTTTATGAGAATGTTATTCACGTATCATCGAATGAGTCTGAGGCTGAACGGGAGATAAAACTTTGGTTTGAGCCGGAAGAGATTATCGTGAATTTGTATCCGGTGAAAGAGATTTCGATCAGCGGCAAGAAAAAAACCTGGGCATAATTTCGGAATTTGCATCGAATTCTAATGCAAAATCCGGGATAAGGAGAAAGGGCGCGTATGATTATTGGGATGACTGGTTTTGGCAGCAGGGAAGCGGATATCGGCAAGTTTGGAAAATTCCGGGTTGAGTTGAGAACGGCAAATCATAAGTTCCTGGACGTCGTGCTGCATCTGCCCGACGGTTTTTTGTCGCTGGAAGGCAAAATCAAGAAAGAGATCGAGGGGAAAATTCACCGGGGAAGGGTTACCTGCGTAATCAGCATCTTGAAAAAAGCGGCTCCGCAGATATTTGTCAATAAGGATTTGCTTAAAAATTACGTTGCTGAATTTAAAAAAATACAACAGGAGTTCGGCGTCAAAGACGGCTTGAGCATGGATATACTTATTCATCTGCCGGGGGTGCTTTCCCTGATAGATTCAAAAGTTTCCACCGCCGGCCTGTGGCCGCAGATGAACACGCTGTTAAATTCCGCCCTGAATGACCTGCTCGGAATGCGGCGGAAAGAAGGCAAGGTGCTTTTTGGCCATTTAAAGGGGCGGGCTGACGATGTGGGCGATTCCATCGTTTTGATAGAAGAGCGTTTTAAAAAAGTCATTAAAGAAAAAGTCGAACAGCTGAAGACCGGCGATGAACGCGCCGCGTTTTTAAAAGATTCGGATATTACCGAGGAATTGGAACGGCTTACTTTTCATACCAAGACCATGAGGGTAAAATTACAGAAAACCGAGCCGGTAGGGAAGGAACTGGATTTTGTGGCGCAGGAGATGCAGCGAGAGGCGAATACCATGGGAGCGAAAACGTTTGATGTTCAGATCGCCGGCCGGGTTGTGCATATCAAGAGCCAGATCGAAAAGATTAGAGAACAGCTGCAGAATATCGAGTAATGGGGAAACGAGGGGTAATATTCGTGATTTCCGGCCCCTCGGGGTCAGGCAAGACCACGTTGACAGAGCGTGTTTTAAAAGATGCGGTTCTGCGCAGGAAACTGGCGCGTTCCATCTCGGTTACTACGCGCCCCCGCAGGACGGGAGAGAAAAACGGCAGGGATTATTTCTTTGTTTCAAAGAACGAATTCCGCCGCCGGATGAAAGAGAAAAAAATTCTTGAATGGACGAGGTATTTAGGGTATTATTACGGGACGCCGAAAGAATTTGTTGATGAGCAGCTGCGGAAGAAGCGCAGTGTTGTTTTTTGTCTTGATTCCCGGGGGGCGAAGCAGTTAAAAAAAATATATCCCGGGGACACCGTAACGATTTTTGTCAGGCCTTCTTCGATAGATACCCTTCCCGAGAGGATCAGGAAGCGTTGTAAACAGACGCAGGAAAAAGAAGTGAAAAAAAGGATCCGGCTTGCCGGCCGTGAAATCCGTGAAAGCCGGCGGTATGATTATTCGGTGTTAAACGACGATTTTACACAGGCGCTGAAAGACCTTAAGAAGATCGTTATGAAAGAAATACAAGTTTAGGAAAGAAGAGGTTTGTATGGCGTACATATCTTTGCAGGATCTTTTGGATAAGAGTAAAGGTTCGGTTTATAAACTGGTGGTAATGGCCGCCCGCAGGGCTTTAGAAATTGCCGAGGGCCAGCCGAAACTGGTTTCGATTGATGCCTCAGTCAAGCCGTCGACGGTTGCTCTGGAAGAGATCCGGTTTGGGAAGGTAAGAGTTAAATAAGCAGAGCAAAACCGCGGGTGTTATATGGTGAAAAGTTTTTGTTTTTTTCTTGAAAGGCTGCGCACGGGATGCGATGAAGAAAAATAAGCATATTATCCTAGGCGTTACCGGAAGCATCGCCATTTACAAATCCTGTGAGATCATCCGGCAGTTAAGAAAAGACGGATGTGAGGTTACGGTGGTGATGACCCGGGAAGCCGGTGAATTCATCAAGCCGGCGCTTTTCCAGGGGCTGTCCGGGAACAGGGTGTATGAAGGCTTGTTTGCCGCACCTGATGCGTGGGATATCGAGCACGTCGCACTCGCGGAAAAGGCGGATGTTGTTCTTATCGCGCCGGCTACCGCGAATATTATCGGGAAGATCTCTTCCGGTGTGTGCGATGATCTGCTTAGCTGCGTGGTATGCGCCGCCAAGTCGCCGGTCATGATTTGCCCGGCGATGAACAATAATATGTTTGCCAATAAGGTGGTGCAGGAAAACATAAAAAGACTTAAAACGTTCGGATACGTATTTATTGGGCCTAAAAAAGGCCCGCTTGCCTGCGGCGCCGTTGGAATGGGTTGTTTGGAAGACGTTGGCACCATTGTGAAGGCAGTAAAAAAGGCTCTTTCGTAGACTGATCGGCGACGTAGCCAAGAGGTAAGGCAGCTGTCTGCAAAACAGCTATTCAGCGGTTCAATTCCGCTCGTCGCCTCAATGAGCGCATAACTTACGGAGTCCGCCGAAGGCGGGCGACGTAAGTTATTTGCGCGAATTGATGCCGACTGCGCGAGCAGATTGCAGAGCAATCTGCGTTGCGCAAGCTGTCGGCAGAGATTCCTTCTGCGTGGCGGTTCTCCCGTGACTCAGTCGCTTCGAGGGGGAACGAATAATTGCTTCTTCGCATGGGATTAATTCGCAGACGGCCTGCGGCCTATGATTTATGTCGCCGAAAAACGGCTCCATAAATCATCTGCTTATTATAATTCCGCTCGTCGCCTGTGGTTTCTTGTGTTCGTGCGTGATTTTGCACGAGAACACGCGAACACGAGAACTAAGCAAGAACAGAAAATCCCGCCGGGGTGTTGAAATTGGCAGACAATCGGGACTTAAAATCCCGCGTCCGAAAGGGCATAAGGGTTCAACTCCCTTCCCCGGCATAAATTAGTTAACAGATAACAGTTGACAGTTCACAGGTGGTAGCAAATTTTTGTAAATTGCGGGCCCTTAGCTCAGCCTGGTTAGAGCGTTTCCTTGACATGGAAAAGGTCACAGGTTCAACTCCTGTAGGGCCCATTTTTAGTGTTAAGTTTTAAGTGTAATAAGAGGTAAACAATCGTTTAAGTAACGGAAAAAACCGTTTG
>JBAZGE010000046.1:0-14894 GCA_041653035.1 Candidatus Omnitrophota bacterium | reverse complement strand
GGTATTTTAACAGGATTTTTTCCGTCGGATGATGTGAAAAATAACCTTTTTACAAATAACGAAAAGGGTGGTATAATAAAGAAAATAAATTTTGTTGAAGATTAGTTAATCTAAAGCCGTAAAGGGACGGACTACTAACCTCGGCGGTTTTTTGCTTTTTGCGCAGAAAGGATGTTATTTATGGCGGACGGGATTCAAAGCTTATATTTAGGCGGGTTGAAGATCGATCTGCCGATCGTACAGGGAGGCATGGGGGTGCGGGTTTCTTCGTCTTCTTTGGCTTCCGCGGTATCCAATGAAGGAGGCTTGGGGGTTATTGCTGCTGTGGCCCTCGGCGAATATCCCGATGTGGATTTGGCCGATTATATGGAACGTTCCCGCGCGTCGTTGATCAAGATCATCAGGGATACCCGGGAAAAGACAAAAAATCCTTTTGGGGTGAACATTATGTGCGCCCTGAGTAACTACGAAGACTTGGTTTCTGCGGCGCAGTCGGAAGCGGTGAATGTGATTATCTCCGGGGCGGGGCTGCCGCTGAAACTGCCTTCTTTGATCAAGAACACTATAACCAAATTGGTGCCTATTGTTTCTTCTGGCCGCGCCGCCCGTCTTATCTGCAGTGTCTGGCAGAGGCGGTATAACCGCTTGCCGGATGCGATCGTGGTGGAAGGCCCCTTGGCCGGCGGGCATCTGGGATATAACAGGGAAGATTTGGATGATAAGGATAAAGTTTCTCTGGATATTATTCTGCAGGATGTTTTGCGGGTGGCAAAGGAATTCGAAAGCAAGGATCATAATATCCCGGTGATAGCGGCCGGCGGTATTTTTGACGGGAAAGATATTGCCAGAGTTTTTCGGTTAGGAGCGAGCGCGGTGCAGATGGCCACGCGTTTTGTCTGTACGTATGAATGCGATGCCTCCTTAAAATATAAACAGGCGTATTTGGCGGCACGGAAAGAGGACATTGTGGTGATCCAGAGCCCGGTAGGGATGCCGGGAAGGGTTATCAGCAATGATTTTGTTAAGAAGATAACGCGGGGGGAACGCGTTGATTTCGGCTGCGCGTATCAATGCCTGTCCACGTGTGATCCCAAAAAGGTCAATTATTGCATTGCCAAGGCGTTGATCAATGCCTCCAACGGAGATTTGGATAATGGTTTTGCCATGTGCGGCAGTAACGCGTACCGTATCGATAAGATCGTATCGGTTAAACAATTGATCAGTGAACTTATTCAGGAAGCGCGGATTTCTTTGAACGATAATTTGAGGGAGGAGTTGTTATCAAAAAACTAAAGACTTCATATAAAGGCAGGAAATGTAAATATCCGCACTGCAAACATATCTTGAGCATTTACAATCATGAGGAATTTTGTCATATCCATATCGCACAGGCGGTTCAGGACCGGAAGGGCAAGCTTGTACGGGTGTAAGAATATAAGAGGGGGATCGGCTGGTTAGAAAAGAGCGGATCCTCCTTTTTTATGGTATAGGAAAGTATAAAACACTTTCCCAACCACTGAAAATCGCCGGCTGGTTTGCCTGCCGGCAAGGAAGTTATCGCTGAACGGTTCGTGTGAAGCGATTTTCTTGTTGAAAACCGTTCCTTGAAGAACTGCAAGGTGACGGAAAGGGAAGGATGAAACTGAAAAATATCCGTCCGGATGTATTGATACTATTGGTTGTCGCGGGAACGGCGGCAGTGTATTTTTTTAAATTGTACGGGGAAACCCGGGTTCTTAAAAAAATTATTGAGCGTTTGTCCGCGGATTCGAGAGTAGCGGAAGTTATGGTGAGCGGGATTAAGCCCGGCGTGGCCGCGGGAAAGTATTATACCACTATTAAATTTCTCGAGTACGACACAAAGAGCAGGCCGTTACAACCGAAGTATTTCACCTTTTCTGAAAATATAATACAGTTTCAGTCGCTGGTGATCAGGTTTGATGATCTTTACGTTAAGACCGGGCATTCCCTGAAGGGGAAAAGCGCGTATATTTTTATGAAGGCGTTCGTCTTGAAAGAGAACGGCGCGGAGACGTTTGTGATCAATAAGGCCAGCGAGGTCCCCTCCGGTTATAAGATCGAAGGACGACGGAGCAATTATTTTGAAAAAGCGGTCTGGGAACGATTCTGGAAATACGCATTGGATCCGCGGAAGGCCCGGCAGGCAGGGATAAAAAACGCGCAGATCGAAGCCCCCGGTACCAGGTTTGTGCCCGGGATCCTGTATACCATAAAGATAGAACATGACGGCGGATTGCGCATCGATACCCAGCCGTTGCCTTCAATATTGAAGAGTGAAGAAATAAAATTTTAAAATTTCCTTATAAAAGAATGGACTATCGTGCTGTTGCTGTACAGGCCGCCCTAAAGGCGGGAGAGATCCATAAGAAGTACTTCGGAAAAAGTTATTCGGTTCGGCCAAAGGGGGTGTCTTTTGACCTTTTGACCAGCGCCGACACCGAAGCCGAAAAAGCGGTTGTCGCCTTGATCCGGAAAAAATTCCCCGGGCACAATTTTCTTGCCGAAGAGAACCGTTATCCGAGAACCGATTCCGGTTATACGTGGGTTATCGATCCTTTAGACGGGACTAATAATTTTGCCTGCGGTATTCCTGTGTTTTGTTCATCGGTGGCTCTTATCCATGATAATACGGTTGTTGCGGGAGCGGTGTACGATGTTATGCGTAATGAGCTTTTCTGCGCCGCTAAAAATAAAGGGGCGTTTTTGAACGGGAAACGCATTCGGGTGAATGCGGCGCATGCATTCACCAAATCCCTGCTTATTACCGGTTTCTATTATAGCCGGGGTAAGGAAATGGAAGAGACCCTGGAGGCCATAAAACGGTTTTTTTTGAGGCGCGTCTTGGGTATCCGCAGGTTTGGGGCGGCGGCGCTGGATCTGAGTTATGTCGCCTGCGGCCGCGCCGCGGGGTTCTGGGAATTCGAACTCAGTCCCTGGGATTTTTGCGCGGGAAAGCTTTTGATCGAAGAAGCCGGAGGCCGGGTCACCGGGAAAACCGGGGAAAGTATTCCCCTTATGCAAAAAGGTTTTATCGTAGCTTCCAATGGAACAATCCACCGGCGGATGCTTGGCATCCTAAACGAATAGGGGGACAGGTTCCCCTTTGGATCGGTACCCGGTACTGCTTTGGATCTGTACCCGGTACCGTTTTTGATTTGCACCCGGTGCAGAAGAGATCAAGGTTCAGTATTCTTGAGGTTCCCACGAAATAAAAGTACGTTGTCCGCAATGTAAATCCCCGGTGTGCCGCAAAAGGTTTCCCTCATGCGTTGACTGGTGTAAACATGCCTGTTTGTGTCTGGGGTAAAGATACCCGCCAATAGCAGGAAAAAGTCATAAAAAAGCGGAATTCGGCGATTTACATCTTTGCCTGATCAGTTATAATATTTTATGAGAGAGGAAAGAACAGCAAAATCAATCTATTATAACCATAAGGAGGTGTCCGAATGGGCATATACAGGGAAAAGTTTTTTTTGTTATTGCTTCTTCTGATGTTCGCGGCGGTTATCAATCTTGGCGCTATGGTTGTTCCCGAGCAGGATTCGGGCGTGAATTATTTTTATGTTTTCGGCCCCCACGGTGATCCGGAATGGGGAGCGGCTTCAGCGCAAGAAATGGATTTGTATGTGGAGGTACCGGAAAATTATCCCGGGGATGTGTTTATTTCGGTTTACGACCCGGATACCGGAGGTTTTCGGGATACCAATGGGAATAGGGGAGAGTTTTGGGATACCGTGACCGATTTTACGGTTTTGGGCGCCAATGACCGGGAATTAGCCAAACAAAGTTTCGGTTCGGAAAAAACATACGATAAGAAATACTACGTATTCGGCCCTTTTGCGAAAACCCAGGGAAATAAAACGGGCGCCGGCTATCAATTCAAGTTAAAGGCCTCCGTGACCGAAGGTTCGGATGAGAACCTTTTCGCGGTAAAAGTCTTTCCGGACTCAACGCAGGTATTTTCTTATCAGATAAACTTCCGTTTATTAGACCCGCAGGGCTCAAAGATGTATTTTTATCCTGAGGTTTCAGCCGGTACAAGATCAATCGTTGTCGAGAATTATGACCTTGATTTTGACGGCGGAACGGCCATGGTCTCTATCCCTTCTTCGGGTATGAAGTATGCGGTAGCACAATCCCTGAGCACAGAATGGGGGTCAACCGAGATCCCTGTTAACGCGGAAGCTTCCGAGCGTGTACAATATATCATTACCAAATTAACCCAGAAATATGCCAATGCCGCGGTACGGGTGAAAGACGATAAAGGTAATCCGGTGCCTATTTATTTCCGCAAGGGTGCGCCCGTTGCCCGTGTTATATCATCTCCTCCGCTTCAGAAAGAAGAGTCGAAGTGCAACCGGTATACGTTTGATGCCACCAAATCGTACGATCCCAATAACGAAAAATTAAGCTATGCATGGGATTTCGGAGACGGCACAGCCAGTGACAAGCCGGTGGTTACGCACGTATTTGAAAAAGGCGGCGAGTATACCGTAAAGCTTACGGTAAAAGATACATCGGGTATGGAATGTGATACCGCGCAAACATCGGAGATAGTTAAGGTCAATACCCCTCCGGTGGCTTCTTTTACTGCTCCGGCAAATGCATGTGCGGGCCAAGACGTTGTTCTGGATGCCGGCGGAACTACCGATGATACGCCGGATACACTGAGCTATGAATGGGATCTGGGTGACGGCGCCAGGGCAGAGGGAAGAACCGTCAACAAAAGTTACTCCAAAGGCGGGAAATACAATGTTAAACTTTTTGTAAACGATAACGCGGGCACTTCCTGCAGTACTTCCGCCGACCAGAAGGTTATACATATTAATACTTCTCCGGAAGTCACGGTTGGCGAGGATGTATATCAGTGTGTGCGTATCGGTGAGGAGTTTGAAGTCGTCTTAAAAGCGGACGGCCGCGATCCGGATGGAGACAGTCTCAGGTATACCTGGGATTTCGGGGGCGGAGAGACAACCGAAGGCAGGACGGTGACGCATGTGTATAAAAAAGCGGGCGCGTATACCGCAAGGGTTACCGTTGACGATGGCGGTAATCTGTCGTGTTCTTCCGCTTCGAAGACGGTTAATATCAACTTGAACAGGCAGCCGATAGCGGATGCCGGCGTGGATAACGCGATATGCGCCGGTTCAGAAGTTGTTTTTGACGGTTCCGGTTCGCAGGTGGAAGAGGGGAGTAATCCTTCTTTTGTCTGGGATTTCGGAGACGGCTCTGCGAAAGAAAAAGGTGTGAAAGCCGCGCATACCTATAAGAAGGGCGGTAATTATCAGGCAACTTTGACTGTTGATGACGGTAATGGGACCAGTTGTTCGATTGACAGTGATACTTCGGTGGTCAATGTGAATGCCAAGCCGCAGGCGCAATTGGCGGCGGTGGAAACGGTATGTACGGGAAAAACCGTGTATTTTGACGCTTCCGGATCAAACGATCCCGATGGCGGCGCGTTGATCTACCATTGGGATTTCGGAGACGGCACTACAGGTGCCGGGCCGGTAAAGATATCCCATGAATATGAAAAAGGCGGCAGGTATACTGCGGTGGTGACGGTAGACGATGGGCGCGGTTCCGCGTGCAATCCGGTTTGTTCGCGTGACTCCAAGGCTGTGGAGGTTAGAGTGAACACTCCTCCGAAAGCCAATGCCGGGCCTAATTTGGTCTGTTGCGCCGGATGGGAGAATTTCTTCGACGGGAGCACTTCTACGGATGCGGACGAAGACGTATTGAGTTATACGTGGGATTTCGGTGATGGGACTACCGCCACCGGAGCCAAGGTAACCCATGTATATCCCCAGTCGGGAAGATATAAGGTCGTTTTGGCCGTTAACGATAACTCCGGGACTCCGTGCAGCAGTTCCAGCAGTTCGTTTGAGGCTTCGGTGAATGAGCGGCCGGTACCGGTTATAAAAATCAAGTAGGAACGGTAAAGGGACAGGTGTATTTTTGAGAATGATCTTCATCTCGCCTGTCCCTTTTTTGTGATTGCTAATCCCTGTTTTTGCAGTAAAATATGTTGCAGGGAGGGGTAATGAAATATAACGCGCGGCCCGTATATAAGATTTTTTTATTATCGTTGGGTATCGTGATCGTGGGGATCGGTTTCGTCGTTATTTACCTGGTCAGCGGGGCTTTGAATTTCCAGCGCAAAGAGCTGGTTCCCGCTCTGGTGAGATGTTCCCAGTTGACGTGCCTTGCGCAGGAGTCCTGTTGTAATGCCTGCATGATCATTTCCTGGAAGACCTTTGACGGCGTTCCTGCGGTGTGCGTTTTCGGAAAATTTCCCCGGTATTCTTTTAATGAATGCGTGCGCAATCGGGAAGAAGGGGGCCGGCTGGCGGCATACGGCATTCAGAGCCCCAAGACTTTTTACGCGTTATGGTGGGAAGTAACGCGATTGCCGGTTGTCCTTTACAAATTACCGGGTGATTATGCAGATAAACAATTCGACGTCAGATCCGGCTGTGTGCAGGTTTCTTTGCGCGTAGACGGCAAAGGCTGCCGTGCGCCGGCTTTGTATCTTGAGCCGGAAGTCCGGGAACAAAAGATATACGTTACGGTATATGCCGAGGATCCGGCGAAATGCCGGGGAAGTTACGGGGTATTCCGTTCCAAGGTGTTGTGCGGTTTTAAACCCGGGCGATATACCTTTATCGGGCCGAAGGACCTTAAGATCGAGAATATCACCGAAAAACAACCGCACAATCCTGTCCCCGAAGGTCAGGAAAAAGGGCAGCAGGATATATTCTGGATGCCGCAGGAATAATGGCTTTTGGCGGCGATGGTTTTTTTGCTCATGGTACGGGAAAATATTTTTACCGTGATCAGTCCGTGGGCAGAGACGGTGCCGCTTGCATACTTGAAGATATATGACGCGGCCCAGATCGTGCCGCTTCCCAGACTGGCTCGCGATCGTACCGCTTACCGAAACATTCCCGTTTTTAACAAAATTGGTTCCCCAGGCGATATCACCGTCTATATTCACGGAGCCGTTCGCGGTCACCGTGCCGTTCGAGCCCACATCCCCGTTATGGGGGGAAGTATCGATTCTCGGCAGGCCGTTATCGGAATTATAACGTTGACGGTCACATTTCCGTTTAAAACTATCGATTCAGAAGCAAATAACCCGAACTGATAAATATTCCGCCGGACAGGTATCTGAACCAGCTTTAACATGCGTTTCCCGAGTAGAGGCCTTGCCGCAGAAGCGGAAGGAACAAAACCCGTGGATTCGATAATCACGGAGCCCGCCGTTTCTGTTCCCGTGGGATTACGGATAACGGTCTGATATTCCGCTCCTCCCAGCAGATGATAGGCATATCCCGACGCATACCCGTGGCTGGTGTCGGTACGGAAAGCGGGGTTAAGGATTACCTGTTGCGCAGCCCATTGTATCCCTGTTTCGGCAGTGTAGAGGGCTTGTTCGGATTCGAAAAGGCGCAGGTTGGATTCGCTTTAAGTCGACTGCGTGGACATAATAGACCATGCCAGGCCGGAAAAAAGCATCAGGGCAAAGATAACGATTATTAAAGCCGCGCCCTTATTATTACGGGTATTTCCCGTATCGGGTTGTTTGACGGATCTTTTGTTTTTCATGCTATGGGACCTGAATTTAAATTTTCAAATTACGGTTTGAAAAAACGAGTCTTTGCCTTTCGCATCCTTTGTAAAAGTATACTTTTTTTTATCCATTTTCAATGATTTAATCCCCTCTTGTCATTTAACAATTAAAAGTGCACTCCTCAAAAATGTAAAAAAAGGGGACGGTTCTAAAAAAAGGGGACGGTTCTATTTTTTTGATATCGATTCCCGAAAAAAATAGAACCGTCCCCTTTTTTTAATCCGAAATAATCCGTCCAAGTTGTTGAAAGCCGGGTTGTTTGGTAGTACAATAAATCCTGAAGTGGTTAACCGAATGGAGGTGTGAAAATGCGCACGGGGGTTATATGTTTTTTGATATGCATATTTTTGTTTTTTATGGCGATTGCGGGAGTCTGCCAATCCGATACCTATCGGAACGATGAATATAAATTCGCGATGAAGATCCCTCCGGGGTATATACAGAAAGGGATGGGGATGACCGGGGCTAACGTAAACTCGGATGAGATCGTGTTTTCTAATAACGCCACTCAGGAGAAGTTCCTCGTCGCTTTGAATAAAAATACCGATGAACAGATGAAAAAGATGTATTGGGATATGTTTAATAATCCCCGGTCTGCCGCCATAATCCTCATAAAAAAAGAAAGGGAAGGCAGAGTGCTGTCGAAAAGAAAAATCGACAAGCCGGCGTTTGACGGCTTTGTCACCGTAAGCGAGAATATGACGCACCAGACCTTTCTTCTTCAGGAAGTCAAACTCTTCCCGAAATCCGGCACGGGCAGCGCGATCGTCAGTTTTCTGTACCGCGCCCAAGACCACCCTAAGATCCTGGCAATAATCGAGAGTATCGAGTATAATTGGTGATCATGGAAACTTTCAAGGTTATCAGGTCGAAAAGGAAATCGGTGTCCCTCGAGATCGCTCCCGGCGCGGCGTTGATAGTGCGCGCCCCTTTTTTTATGGATGACGCGGCTGTCGATAAATTCGTTATCCAAAAGAGGCACTGGATCGTTAAAAAACAAAAGCAGGTTTTACAACGGAATCAAACAACCCCGGAAAAGGCGTTTAAAGAAGGGGAAGAGTTTTTGTATCTGGGAAAACAGTATGTTCTCTCTCTGCGGGAGAGATTGATCCCCGCGCTTTTTTTCGAGAACGGGTTTTTACTCGCCCGAGATTACTGTTATAGAGCCCGGGATCTGTTTATTCAGTGGTATACCCGCCGGGCCCGGTTATACATCCCGGGGAGGGTAGCGTATTTTTGTTCCCGGGGCGGGGTGCGCTGCGCGGGGATCTCTATAAGAAATACGGGCAGCAGATGGGGATCCTGCGGCAGGAACGGAAAACTTAATTTCAGCTGCCGTTTGATGATGGCACCGCCGGAGATCATTGATTACGTGGTTGCGCATGAAGTGGCTCATCTGGAAGTGATGGATCACTCAAAAAATTTCTGGAAAAAAGTGAGGGGTATTTTTCCGGGTTATGGGGAATGCCGGCGTTGGCTGAGGGAAAACGGGCACCGGTTGGTCATCTAATTTTTGCTGCCGCAACTTTTATAACCGTTGTTTTTCGCGGTTCCCGGGCCGTAATTATACCGGGAAGGAGGATTCAGATGGTAAAGAATACGAAAACTTTAGAGTCGCAATGGATGCGTGGATATGGGCGGATTAAGCATACCGGGCAAACCCGCATTCGTATGCTCAGCCTGAAAAATAAGCTTGAAAAGAGAGGCATAACGGGAGATGGGATAGGATTTTATGAATTGTTGATGGGCGCGGACAGGCTGGCGAATGCCGGGATGTGGCTGGTCGTGCATGATACGTACGCGCGGCAGGTGTATACCGACGGCAGGCCGTTAAAAGCCGAAGATTTTAAATCCCGCCCCGAAGGGCATACCGGCGGTTCTTTGAATATGGTGCCTGCTTATGCGGGATATCTTTTAGCCGGCGTATTGACCGGGCACACCCGTGGATGGGTAATGGAGCAGGGGCATGCCGTCTCCGGGATCGACTCGGTAAATCTGCTGACCGGAAATCTTTCTCCCGAACACGCGCGGCGTTACAATCTGGGTGATGCCGGTTTATCGCGCTTTGTGCAGGATTTTTACGCCTATACCATAGACGATAAAGGCAGGCAGGCTTCTCCGCGCGGCAGTCATGTGAACGCGCATACCGCGGGAGGGATCATGGAGGGCGGCTATCTGGGGTTTGCCGGTTTACAATACGTGCACATGCCGCTCCCGGGGGAGAGATTGGTCGCTTTTTTGAGCGATGGGGCGTTTGAGGAACAACGGGGGCCGGATTGGGCGCCGCGCTGGTGGCGCGCGGAGGACAGCGGGATGGTTGCGCCTATTATGATCAATAACGGCCGGCGGATCGACCAACGTACCACCATGAACCAGATGGGCGGGGTGCAGTGGCTCATGCGCCACTTGCGTTTGAACGGGTTTGATCCTTTTGTCATTGACGGGCGGGATCCTGCGGCGTTTGCCTGGGCGATAATCGAGACGGAATTTCATTTGCAGGAAGCTGCCGAGTCTATTGCCGCCGGAAAGTCGAAATATCCGGTGCGCCTGCCGTATACCATCGCGGTTACCGTTAAAGGCCACGGTTTTTACGGAGAGGGGACCAACGCTTCCCATAATACTCCTCTCGGGACCGTAATGGATGTTACCGCTATTCGGAGATTTAACGCCGGTGCCCGGGCGCTTTTTGTCCCTCCTGATGAATTATCAGCGGCGATACGGATGTTCCAGAGTCATAGGAACCGGGTAAAGGAAAAAGATAACCCTTTTGTAAACAGGGATATCAGGCTTAAAAATAATTTTAAGCCGGATTTTAAAAAAAAGGGTGAAAAAGTATCTCCCATGAAAGCGGTAGATGAAGTTTTTGTGGGAGTTTGCAAGGCTAACCCGCAGTTGCGGCCGCGGATCGGCAACCCCGATGAATTGAGTTCCAACCGCATGCTTCAGACCCTGGCTGTTTTTAAACACCGGGTTACTTCGCCTGAACCGGAGATCAATGAATCGGTTAACGGGGAAATAATCACCGCTTTGAATGAAGAAGCGATCGCTTCCGCCGCGCTCGCCAATAAAGGCGGGATCAATATTATCGTTACGTATGAGGCCTTCGGGGTCAAAATGCACGGTATCCTGCGCCAGGAAGTTATTTTTGCCAATCACTGCAGCCGGCATAACCGGCCGCAGAAATGGTTATCAATTCCGGTGGTGTTGACTTCCCATGCTTATGAGAATGGAAAGAATGAGCAGTCTCATCAGGATCCCATGTTGTGCGAAGCAATGATGGGGGAACCGGCATATGTTTCCCGGGTGGTCTTTCCCGCCGATTATAACAGCGCGGCGGAAGTTATGCGGGAAGTATACCGGACGCGCGGACAGATATGGACGCTGGTTAATCCGAAAGCCGAGATCCCGGTTGTGTTTGACCGGCAGGAGGCGAAGCAGTTGGTCCGGCAGGGCGCGATTAGAGTTGAAGGTGCCGGATATAAAACCGGGAAGGCGGAAATAATCCTGACCGCAGTCGGCGGCTATCAGCTGCGGGAAGTTTTAAAGGCTTCTGAACGGTTACAAGAGCGAAAGATCCGTCATTCTGTGGTTTATATGCTTGAACCCAGACGATGGAGCAGGCCAAAGGACGAATTTGAGGCTCGTGTTATGGTGCCGCAGGATCTTATAGAGGGACTCTATCCTCGGCGGGTGCGTTCGCGTCTGTTTGTCACCCATACGCGCGCCGGCCGCATTGAGGGATTGTATCAACAGACCCTTAATACCGGAGCTCAGACTCGCGCCTTGGGTTATATCAATGAAGGCGGCACGTTTACTACAGACGGTATGCTCTTTGTGAACCGTCAATCATGGGCGCATTGTCTGGAAGCCTGCGCTGATCTGTTGGGTATCGCAAAGAATAAGTTTTTAACCGGTGATGAGATCTCCGTTCTTGAGCACCGTAAAAGTCCGCACGGCATAATCTTTTAGCCGGGGGACAGGTTCCCGATTAGTTCTGTACCCGGCCTGCCCTGGCCAGTGTTTAACCAGTAAAAAATCGGGGCAGGCCAGGGTACAGCTTCGAATCGGTACCAGGTACCGCTTTGGATTGATTTCTGAGGGGGCAGGGGGTATAATGAACAGTGGCTAAAAATCAGGGAAAAGTTCAAAAAGGAAAGACTGCGTAATGAAGAAAAATCTTGCTTTGTTGAGAAATTTTGAATCAGATAAGATTGAATATAAAGAAGCAAAGGACGCCTTGCCGCAGAATATCTGGAAATGCGTTTCATCATTTGCAAATGCCAAAGGCGGCTGATCGGTTTTTCTTAAGTCGTTTAAGCTCGGTAAAAATATGACACGCATAGAAGATGATCCAAAGACATTTGATAGTCCCGGTTCCGAACTCCGCAACAGTTTAATTGCCCCGGTGTTCTATGGCTTAGGGTGGGCAGAAATAAAGGGAACTGGATTTAGAACCGAAATCCTGGCTCTTAAGCAGCTTGGTTTCCCCGAGGCCATGTGGATCAATGATGAGAAAAATGATACCTTTACGGTTGTCTTTCCGTACCCAAGCGATCAAGTCACCCCACAAGTCGAAGACAGAGACCGTATTGCGAAAGTATTAATTTATTGCAAAATGCCGCGGGCGTTAAAAGAAGTAATGGATACCGTCGGGCTTAAAGATAGAAAGAACTTTATTGAACAAATAGTGAATCCGTTGTTGGAAGATGGCCATTTAAAGAGGACCATCCCCGATAAACCTCGAAGCAGGTTTCAGAAGTATGTTGCCAGCAAGAGAGAATATCCTGAATAAAGTGCATGGAGGCCCTATTGGGGATTTATCAACGGGCAATTAATTGACGATAGGGTAGATGCTGGTGGAAAAATAATTTAAGCTTTACCGGAAAATTTAAAGAAGGGTGATGAGGGAATTTTGTATTCGTGAACCGTGAGTTCCCGTTAAATTATTTTCCAACTCTTTTTCTTAAGGGAAAATCATGATTGGCATGAAAATAAAGGCGGAAGAAAAAGAAATTATTGATGCTTATGAGCGGGGGGCGTTTAAATCTGTCCCCAATGTTAAAAAAGAAATCGCGCGGTATCGTGAATATGTGAAGTCTACTTTACGCAAGAATAAGAGAATAAATATCAGAATATCGGAAACGGATATAATGCATATTCAACGTAAGGCTGTAGAAAACGGGCTGCCTTATCAAACATTGATATCAAGCGTGTTGCATAAATACGCAAACGGAAATTTCGTCGAAAGAATAAGGTAAAAGCGTTCTCGTTTTTTTTGTTCCGGCTATGCCGGAAGAAGCGGTGGAGATGTTGCCGCATAAATAAGAAGGAGGAAACAGTATGGCAGAGAAAACCAAGGAACAGCGAAAAATCACACTTACTAATACTAAACAGGAAATGGTGGCGGCTTATAATGAATTGCTTAAACAGCTTCAGGAAAAAAGTGCGTCAGAATTGAAGCCGGAGCTTGTAATCGAACAAAAGAAGACCAAGGAAATTATAGAAGAAGCCGATGGCCTATCGGTAGAAGGAGTAGTTAAAAATATCGGGCAGGTGCGGATAGATATTAGCGGGATGCTCGGTAAAATCGCGCAGGAATTGGAAGAGGAGGTTGGGCGATACCGTAAGGTCAAGGATGCGGTTGAGATAAAAACTAAAGAGCTGGAAGAAATATATGGAATCCATAAAGCTGCTCAGAGCCTGGCTGTCCTTATTGAAGCGCAGGATACTAAACGGCTTGATTTTGAGAAAGAAATGGATGAGAAGAAGAACGCTTTTGAACATGAAATAAGGGCGTTGACGGCGGAACGGGAAGAGGATAAAAAACGTTATGATGCCAGGCTAAAAGAGCAGCAGGCCGAGGATAATCGTTTACGCCAGCGGGAAAAAGAAGACTATGAGTATATATCCAAACGCGAAAAACAGGCGGCATTGGATAAATTCATTGACGAACAAGCCAAGAAGGAGAAAGAATTCCAGATAAAACGGGAAGTTACCGAGAAACAGCTAGCAGAACGCGAGAATCGTATAAAGGCAAGCGAAGAAGAATTGAGCTTGTTACGTAAGAAAACGGAAAGTTTTTCAAAGGAACTGGAATTGGCGGTGCAAAAAACCGTTAAAGAGACAATAGAAAAGTGCCAGGCGGAATCGCGAAACCGGGAAGAATTCCTTAAAAAATCTTTTGAAGGCGAACGCAACGTTTTACAGACAAGAGTCGATTCTTTTGAAACTCTGGTTAAGGAACAAAAAGAGCAACTGGTTAAGTTAGCACAGCAATTGGAAAAAGCTTATCAGAAGGTGGAAGATATCGCGGAGAAAGCCGTGGGAGGAACGTCTGAGTTAAGGGCATCGATGAATTCTTCGCAGTGTCCGGCCGAACAGGCGAAAAAGTAAAACCCGGCGGAGGGTGAGACATTTTTTTGCTTGACAAAGTTCATCACTTATGATACACTATTCTTGGAGGTAAAATATGCCTACTAAAAGCCCGCGTTTGAATGTTGTCCTGGAGGCGCCGCTTTATCAAGCTTTAAAACAGCTGGCTCACAAAGACAGTGTTTCTCTTTCGCTTAAGGCCAGGGATCTAATCCAGCTTGCTTTAGAGTATTGTGAGGATGCCTATTGGACAAAGGTTGTTGAACAAAGAGAGAAAGGTTTCTCTAAAGAAAAGGCGTTGAGTCACGGCAAAGTCTGGTCCTGATGGCGTACACTATTATTTATCATCTGGATATCCTTAAAGACGATCTACGCAGTATTCCCCGAAACATCAAAGATATAATCAAACGAGCTATTGAAACCCGTCTTATCCCGGATCCTTTTTTGTATGGGGAGCCTTTACGGCAAAGCCTTAAAGGCCACCGTAAACTGCGTGTGGGCGATTATAGGGTTATCTACCGCGTTGAAGACGGTAAAATAATTGTTTTAAAAATCGGCCACCGGAAAGATGTTTATAGCAAGGTGTTTTCCCGGTTAAGCAGTTAAGGATTTCAAATAGCCGCGCTTAACGCTCAACAGTGTCGCAAAAGTAACACTTTTGCGACCTTGGAATCGCGGCTTGAGCACGGAATATGCGGGTTTCCTCGGACTTTTGCGGCGTTCAGAGAGAGTTTAAAAGGATAAATTAGGCCGATGAGGAGGTTGTAGCGAGCAGTGCGGAAAAGAACAGAGTAAACCCCGTTAGAGAACTTCGTCCTCTAACGGTTTGCGCTGACGGTGGCATTAAACTACCGTCAGCTTGGGAATC
>JBAZGE010000045.1:0-15298 GCA_041653035.1 Candidatus Omnitrophota bacterium | reverse complement strand
TGCCACCAATTTGCCCGTTTTGGCTTTAGTGGATTTAAATAATACCTTGGTTTCCGGGGGCCTGGTTTTATCCCTTATCCTTTGTCTCCCGGTTTATTTGTTCGCCGGGCTTATGTACGCCAAATTTATCGCGCCGCACTTAAATAAAATCCAGGAATCAAAACTCGTAAAGCGCATCAAGCGTTATAAATTCGTCAATACGGTGATTAATAAGATGGATGTTATCAGGAGTAAAACGGAATGATGAAGTACCTGAATATAAAAAACAGTGTGATAGCCCTGGTGGTTTTAGCGCTGGTGCATTTCGGAGTGGGGCTTTTACTCAGCCCGAAGCTCGGCGAGTTTGTGATCGAAAAAATTAATCAAAACAGCCGGGCGAAAATCAGCCTTGAGCGGGTAAGCGTCTGGCCGTTGACATTTTCCGCCTCCTTGAAAAACATAAAAATCTTTGATCGGCAAAATACGGATAATAAGATCGCCGAAATTAAGCTTGCTTCCATCCATTTAAGCCCGCTCGGGTTACTTTCTAAACGGTTGGTGTCAGAGGTTAAAATAACCGGCGCCCGTATTTATCTTGAGGGTGAGCCGGATGGGACTTTTAATATCCAGAAACTTGCTCAGCCTGAAACCTCGGGGAAATCGGTTTCGCCGGCAGGGGCTATAGAAGGCGCGCTCCGGGAAAAAGACTGGTTCACCAAGGGTTACGATTTGTTGAAGAAAAAATTCTCAAGCGACGCGCTTAAGAAAGAAAAAGCCCGGGCGGCCGAGGCGAAAAAGATTGTGAAAACAGTGGCTGTTCTTTCTAAAGGGCGCAGGGTGCATTTTAAGTCAAAAGACAGTTATCTGTTTGAGATAAAGAGGGTGACGATAACAGGTTCTTATCTTGATTTAAAGGATCAAGACGGCCGCTCAGCGCAGGTTGAGGATGCGCGCATAGAATTAAGTAATGCCGCTTTCGACCCCGAGTTGGGTTTTCGTCTCGTAAAAAGTGCGGGGGTTGCCGCGGGAATCCTGAAATTTTCTTTTCAGAGGACTTTCAGCGAAGATGCGCCCAAAGTGCGGATTAATTTCGGGCTTAAAGAGGTTAATTTGGATGCTTTGCGTTTTATCTACGAAGACTCGCTTCCGGTTTCAGTAAATAAAGGAACGCTTAATTTAACTTCAGATACTATCCTGGATGACGGTAATCTTAATTCCAGTAACAAACTTATCTTAAGTAATCACGAGCTAAAGCCGAAAGCGTTAAACCGGCCGGCCGATGTTTTTATGCCTTTGCCTTTACTTTGCGAGTCTCTCAACAACATTAATCCGCTGCGTTTGGATTTTACTATTTCCGGCACCGTAGATAAGCCGCAGTTTACCGGATTTATGCGTTCGCTTTCTGATTTGGTTAAACCGAACTTAAAGAGCGTCGGCCAGGCGATTAAGGGCGAGGTGAGCAGTAAGGGCGTTGCCGGTATACTTGAAGCAATATCCCGGAAAAAAGAAGACAATAAGCAGGGGGTTTCTCCCGGAGCAGGCAAAGAAAAAAACACCACGGAAAATGTGGCCGATTCTCTGCAGTCGATATTCGGTAATAATAAGCAGGATTCCGATAAATAGGTGTGCAAATGAATAAATACAAATGTACAGTTAGCTGCCTTATCTCGGGAGAAAAAACAGGGTGAATTAAAAATATGAAGGTTTATGAATTTTGGAATAGGGGATGAGAAAGACAATGGGGAGGGAAAGGCGATGGCACAGAAAAAGATCGCTGTTTTTGTAGGAAGCCTTCGCAAAGAATCATTGAGCCGTAAAATGGCCAACGCGCTCATTAAGGTTTCACCAGGCTCGCTCACGTTAGAGATTGTCGAGATCGGAGGGCTTCCTCTCTATAATCAGGACTTCGATGATAATCCACCGGCCGCATATACGCAATTCCGGGAATCGTTAAAAAAATTCGATGGGGTTTTGTTTGTCACGCCCGAATATAACCGTTCCGTTCCTGCCGTGCTCAAAAACGCTCTTGATGTCGGGTCGCGTCCTTATGGGCAAAGCGTCTGGGACGGAAAACCCGGAGCCGTGATGAGCATTTCGCCGGGCGCAATAGGCGGATTCGGCGCGAATCATCATCTGCGCCAGTCGCTGGTGTGTCTTAATATCCCCACCATGCAACAGCCGGAAGCTTACATCGGAAATGCCGCAAATCTCTTTGATGCAAGCGGTAATCTTACGAATGAGCCGACCCGGGGATTTATAACGAAGTTTATGCAGGTATTTGCGGAATGGGTTGAAGGTAAAGGTAAATAACGCCAATTCCAGGCCAAATCCCGCCCCAAGATATAGATTCCTTACCGGAATATTCTTGATATATCGAGGTATTACGCATATAATTAGGTTTACAGCTGTCCGGTTAAAGATTTCTTCAGGATTAGTGGAGCCCGCGGCCTAAAGGCCAAGGCTCCCTCTCCGAAGCAAAAAACACATTCCGCAGATTCCTATCCCCGGTCTGAATACCGGAGATTTTGCGGAGGGGATTAAAGGAGATTATGGATTTAATGCCTAAACCCGATAATAGTTCTGCCGTAAACCCTTCCGATGAAAGAATCCGGGAATGTATTTCTGTGCTTCAGGGGTTAGCCGCGAACAGTGAATTATTCGCCCATTTAACGCGGGAGCAAAGGATTTCCTTGATGAAGGCTGCGGGACAACTTTCACGGCCGGATACGTATGAGGCCGATAAGCGGAAAAGTGATATCAAGCATAGAGAACGCCGGCTTGCCGCTAAGAAAGACCGCTGCGCGCGTGCAGCCACGGGTATTCGTGCGGCCCGCAAGGCACCCGTATTTTCCGCGCCTCAACAAATAACCCATGTTTCCCCTGAGGCGCCACCCGAGTCCCGGAAATTAATATCCCCGCGGAATTGTTATATTTGTAAAAGTGAATTCACGCAGGTGCATTCTTTTTATGATGCTCTGTGCCCGCGCTGCGCCGAGTTTAATTATCAGAAACGTTTTCAGACGGCGCCGCTTCATGGCCAAGTCGCTTTTATTACCGGCTCGCGCTTAAAAATCGGCTATCAGGCGGCGTTGATGATGGTGCGTGCCGGGGCCCGGGTGATTGCGACCACGCGGTTTCCCGTCGATTCGGCGATGCGTTATTCCCGCGAGCCTGATTTTCAGCAATGGGCCGGCCGGCTCCATATTTATGGATTGGATTTACGGCATACCCCGAGTGTCGAAATATTCTGTCAGTATATCGAGCAAAAATATCGTCGTCTCGATATTTTGATCAATAATGCCGCCCAGACGGTCCGCCGGCCCCCGGGTTTTTACGAGCATCTTATTCCCGGAGAAATGCGTCGAGTGGAAAATTTGCCTTCGGATGTTCAGATGTTGTTGCGTTCTGCCGAAGAGTGCAAGAAACAGCTGGCAGCTTCTTTTCAGCCGGGTCTTGCTGCCGAACCGGGGTCTCCGATTACGTGGACGGGCAAGGTGCCCGGGATCGGACTGCGCGCCTCAGCCCAGCTTTCCCAGGTTCCGTATGTCTACGATCATGCCGATGAATCAGAAAAGGTTTTTCCTCAAGGGAAGCTTGACGCTGATTTGCAACAAGTTGATTTGCGTAAAACCAATAGCTGGCGGTTACGTTTGGGTGAAATTCAAACATCTGAAATGCTGGAAATACAACTGGTGAATGCGATTGCTCCGTTTGTCTTGTGCAACAAGCTCGCGCCGTTAATGAAGCGGGATAATACGGGGCAAAAGCATATCGTCAATGTTTCCGCCATGGAAGGGAAATTTTACCGTTTTAAAAAAACAGATCGTCATCCGCACACCAATATGGCCAAGGCCGCTTTGAATATGCTTACGCATACTTCGGCGGGCGATTTGGCCAAGTACGGGATTTTTATGAATGCCGTGGATACCGGTTGGGTAACCGATGAAGATCCTGCCGCGCTTTCCAGCTTTAAACAGGAGCATCATGATTTTCAGCCCCCCTTGGACATTATCGACGGCGCAGCCAGAGTTTGCGATCCTTTCTTTAGCGGGATCCTTACCGGCAGGCATTGGTGCGGCAAGTTTTTGAAGGATTATTTCCCCATTGATTGGTGATCCCGGAGCGCTGCTTGTCAAAGCCCTTATGGTGGGATCCGGCCATAGATCTTGACGGCAGCGGAGTGCTCGACGGCTGTGTTGTTTTTGATGATGACCGCGCCGGCAGGGGGACGGCCAAATGCTTGCTTCTGCCGCCGGAGAACTGGTGATCATTGCGGTGCATGATAATGCCCCATAGGTTGTTTTATCGTTGCCGTAGCCTCGCTTCCGCCGCGGCGAGTTCTCCTCAGGAATAAAAATTGTTTGAAAATAGGCTTGATTAGAGGTATAGTAAGGTGTCATTATAGACAGGAGAAGGATATGCGAAAATGCGGCGTTACGTTGGTTGAATTGCTCATCGGCCTCTGTATTTCAGGGGTGTTATTCGGCATAACCATGTTGTCTATGACCGCCCTGGGGCGGCAGAGGCTTACCGCGGAGACGGTTGTTTTATCCTCCAATATATCCTGGGTTCGGGAACTGGCAAAGACCCAGCGGTATAATTACTTTTTGTCTTTTAACCTGTCTAATGAATCTTATTCCATCTACCAGGATTCCGACGATGATGAATCCCTCGATATTTCCGACACCCTGGTGAAACAACAGGATATGACCGTGGATATTTATTCCTTCCAGGATTTTGACGGGCATAACCTTACGCCGGCGCGGATCATGTTTGCCAAGGTCTCCGGGGCCGCGAAGATTGCCGGAGATGAAGATAACGAGGGCGCTCTTATCACGATTAAACATGACAGCGGACAGAAAGAGATAAGTATTTTCAGGGATACCGGTTATGCCCGGGGCAGGCGCACCGGATGTTTTATCGCGGCCGCGGCGTATTCGGGGCGGCGGTCCGGCACGGCCGGTATCGGAAAAAAACCGGAGGAGGTGCTCATACTTGAAAGATTCCGGGACAGGTATTTATCCACGAATAAGCCGGGCCGGGCATTCGAGAGATTTTATTATACGGTCAGTCCGCCTATCGCGGATTATATAGCGGAAAGGGCCTGGGCGGGAACGGCCGTAAGATTTTTATTGAAACCTGTGGTTTGGGGCGCGAGAAGGCTTACCGGAAGGTGATGATGAAGCGAGGCTTGACGTTCATCGAGGTTTGCATAGCCACGGCGGTTTTTACCGCTTTGCTTCTTTCTATGATGGGGGTATTTCATCAGGGGTATCGCTGCCTGGGGATTACCAGGGAACGCACCGTCGCGATGAATCTCGCCCGGGGTATATTGGAGCATTATTCCGACTGGGATTCCCTTGAGGATGTAAGCGCGTCGGTGTCCAACGGGGAATATTCATTAGTGTTGCCGGATTTATTCCCTTCCTGCGTTGACGGTGAAGGAAAGATCAATAATGTCCTTTATGCCTGTACGTTGACTATCGCTGACGGCCCCTATTCCCCGGCTTCTTTAAAACTGATCACGGCGACTGTCGGCTGGTCAAAAAGCGGGAAAATTTTTACCGTCGCTTTCTCCACGATGAAGGCGGATATATGAGAAAGATCCGCCGTTTATTATCTGCCGGAATAGGCTCTGAGCGGGAAGGGTTTTCGCTTATTGAGATTTTGGTCAGCCTTATCATTTTCAGCGTTATGATACTGGTGGTAGGCGGGGTCCTGCATAAAGTCCTGGTCGATTGGAGCCGGCAGAGGGATTATCTCGATTGTGTCCAGAACGCGCGGGCTTCCATGTCTTTCATAGTCAATGAATTGAGGAATGCGAAGAGTTCTTCCGTTTCGGTTGAGAACAGCGGCACGTCTATCCGTTTTTTGTGGGCGGGGCAGACCTCCAGCAGCGACCGGGTCTGGTATTGGATCGGCAATCAGGACGATGATGGCACCTTCAGAGGAGATAAGGCTATACTATACCGTGGGACAGGGACGAATCTTAACAGCGCTTACGATGAGAGGACCGAACTGGCGAATTTTGTGGCTAATGCCGAAATCGGAACGGATGTTTTCGATAAAAGCGGCGATGAGGTGACTATCACGCTTATGTTCATGCTGCATCCCGAACAATATGAGGATTGCGGATACGATTGTCCGGGAAACCATGTGTTGATTCTCAGCACAAAGGTGCGGACGAGAAATTAAAAGTGTAAAATGCGAAGCGGATAGATATGGAAAAAATCGACGGTAACCGCGGCGGGCAGATCCTTATTTTCGTATTATTTTTTTTATTCCTTGTCGGTTTTATCGGTACCAGTTTGGCGACCCTCTGGCAATCGGACGCCCGATTGCGTACTTTGGACCAGGACGGGTTGACCGCTTTCTACGCGGCACAGGCGGGATTGGAACACGGCCAACTTTACGCGAAAAATAATGGTACTGCCAGCGGATGGTTTCCGGCGCCGTCGTGCCAATATGACGATGAGACCGATGTTCATGTCGCCGGTAACGCTTCCTGCTGGTATTCTTCGATCACGGGCGCGCGGTATAGATTTAAAATTTACAGTTCCACCAGCGGATATTTTTGGTGGCTCCGGAGGTTCCTATGGTTTTGGCTGTTTAACCCCGGCGGCAGCAAAGTCTGGGCCCAAGGGCAGGCGTATCGTGACGGCACTGTCCTGGCGGGAAAACAGATCGAGAATAATCTTGATTATACGGAAGGCTGGCAGGAGAAATAAGCATGCCGAATTACAGTTCCCGGGCGCGTGACAACGCGGGAAAAGAAGTCAAGGGGGTTATAAACGTCCCTAATTTCCAGCCCTTATTCGGAAAATGCGTTACAAACGATGGGAAAAATGGTATAATACATTACGAATGAATAAGTGGTTCAGAAATGTAACGGGTATTTCTGGAGGGGTTTTATTTGATGGTCGGGCCGCCATCTTGCGGTTTTGTTGCAGGATGGCTTTTTATTTTTAGGAGAAAAGAACACATGAAGCGGATTTTAATATTTATTCTGCCTATTTTGATTATCGTAGCTATTGGGTTTACGGTCTTCGGCATCATGCAGATTCGTTTTACTCAGGAAAGATTGATGGATGACCTTCAGAAAAAGGCCAAAGCCGTTGCTGAAAGCATCGATTTTTCGGCAAAGGCTATTCTTTTGAGTAACGATTTGAAATCTGCAAACCGCCTTGTAGAAAGTTTTCAAAAGAGGGAAAGGCTGCAGGGGTGTATTATTTATGATAAAGAAGGTAAGGTCTTCGCGATTACGGAAAGATTCTCCGACTGGGCAAAGCAGGAAAAGCCGTATCTTAAAGATGTGCCGGTTTATGGATCTCCGCGCGGGGCGTTGGAGAATTTTAAAGATTATTCGGTATATAGTTATATCATTCCGGTGAACGATGACGAAAATAACATCCTCGGAATGGTTGAGGTCATTTATGATACTTCCTATGTCTTTACAACTATGGCGGCCCTCTGGAGGCACTTGAGCATTTCTTTGATATCTTTGCTTGTATTAATTGTGCTGATCATGCTTCTGATTCAAAGGCAGATATTTATTCTGCCTATCATCAGGCTTACGGAATGGTTCCAGCATTTTCAAAAGGGGGAAACCGAACAGGCGCATCCGATTAAAGGAAGAGACGAACTCGGAAAACTCGCCAGTGAAGTTGAGCAGGTAGCTTTAAGCTTGCGGGTCGCCCGTAAAGTTGTCACTGAGAAGGCGGCTGAGCGCATGCAAAAAGACGAGCTTTGGACTGAATCGAAGCTGCGTGATCTTATTCATGCGCGATTAGGGGAGAATGCGTTGTTCCTCGTGTCTAACAGAGAACCGTATATGCATGTCGAAGATATTACCGGGCAGGCAAAGTGTGTCAGGCCGGCAAGCGGCGTAGTTACTGCGATCGACCCTATAATGCGCGCATGCGGCGGCACATGGATTGCTCACGGCAGCGGCAATGCCGATAGAAAATTTGTAAATTCAAGAGATAAGCTCGGTGTGCCTCCTGAAGATAACCGTTATATCCTTAAAAGACTCTGGTTAACGAAAGAGGAAGAAGAAGGCTATTATTACGGTTTTGCGAATGAAGGGTTATGGCCTTTATGCCATATGACGCACACGAGGCCGATGTTTCGGGAATCCGATTGGCGGATGTATAAAGAGGTGAACCGGAAATTCGCAAATAGTGTTTTAGCGGAACTGCCGGCAAAAGATCCTTTTGTGTTTATCCAGGATTACCATTTTACAGTGCTGGCCAAATTCCTTAAGGAGAAACGGCCGGACGCGAAAATAGCCTTATTCTGGCATATTCCGTGGCCGAACCCGGAGGTTTTTTCAACTTGTCCGTATCAAGAACAGATCCTGGAGGGAATGCTTGCCTGTGATTTAATTGGTTTTCATGTGCAAAGCCATTGTAATAATTTTCTTGAGACCGCAAACAAACTTCTTGAGTCGCGCGTCGATACCGAGAAATTCAGTGTTGTGCGTTTTGGAAAAGAAACTTTTATAAGGCCGTTCCCCATAAGCGTCGACGGGTATGTGAACCAGAGCAAACAGGGCGTATGTTTATCCGGAGAGATAAACAAAATCAGGAAGGAATTGGAATTGGAGGGGAAAATTGTGGCGATAGGAGTTGACCGGATAGATTATACGAAAGGTCTGATTGAGCGCGTGCTTGCGGTGGATAGGTTTATAGAGAAAAACCCGCACTATAAAAATAAATTTGTTTTTATACAGTTAGCCGCTCCCAGCCGGACGCATATCAAACGTTACCATGATTTGATGAACGAAATCGATGAATTGGTGGAAAAGAAAAACTGGAAGTATTCGGGTGACGGGTGGAAGCCGATAATCTATTTAAAAAGGCATTTTTCTCCCGAAGAGATAAAACCATATTATGCCCTTGCCGATATATGCATAGTCAGTTCTCTTCATGATGGAATGAATTTGGTGGCCAAGGAGTATGTCGCTTCGAAGACGGACCTTAACGGTTTGCTGATATTGAGCCGTTTTACAGGGGCGGCCAGGGAATTGATCGATTCCGTATTGATTAATCCGTATTCTATAGAGGAATTTGCGGATGCCATAAAATTATCCGTAGAGATGCCTCTTGAAGAAAAAAGAAAACGGATGGAAAATATGCGCAGGATTGTTTCTGAAAATAATATCTACCGCTGGGCGGGCAATATAATCACGGAATTGACCGCGTTAAAAAAGAGCTGAAACCGCGCAAACATGAAATATTTATTCGGCGAATGGGGAGCGATTAAAGATAAGATAAAAGGTAAGCGCCTGTTTATCTTCCTGGATTTTGACGGTACCCTTGTCCCTCTTGCCCCGGCCCCGGATAAGGCCGTATTATCCCCAAAAACGAAAGCAGTATTGAGAAAATTAGCCGGTAAACCGGCGTTAAAATTGGCTTTTATCAGCGGAAGAACGGTGGGGAATTTAAAAAATAAAATCGGGCTGAAAAATGTTATTTATTCCGGGAATCACGGGCTGGAGATAGAAGGGCCAAAGATCAATTTCAAGCCTCGGGTCCCCCCGGGATACCGGAGAATCATTGAACGCATAAAAAATGACTTGGAACGGAGAATCTCTCCTATCGAAGGCGCTTTTGTGGAAGATAAAGGGCTTTCTTTAAGCCTGCACTTCCGTTTGATAAATAAAAGCCTGATTCCTCTGCTAAAAACCGTTTTTCATGAGGCGGTAACAGCGTATTTGGCAAGAAATGAAATCAGAATTAAACCCGGTAAAATGGTTTTCGAGGTGAGGCCGCCAGTAAAGTGGGATAAAGGAAAGGCCGTTTTGTGGCTTCTGCGCAGGCAAATGTCCGCGTTGAAGGACGGGGCCATTGTTCCTATTTATATAGGCGATGATGTGTCGGACGAAGACGCATTTAAAGCATTAAAAAACAAAGGCTTGACCATATTTGTGGGCGAACACAAGAATTCCTGCGCGCGGCATTATTTAAGAGATCACGATGAAGTTTCCGGGTTTCTCGGAAGAATTTCCAAAGGCTGTCATGAGCGGATTAATAAGAGCTAAAGAGCCGTTTAAGTTTTGCACGAGATTACACTTGCCGGAGCTGACCGGATTACGGGCTACCACTTTAGGCCAGCTTTTAGCCCTTATTAAAGAAGTGCCGGGATCAAGTATTTATCATCATACTCACCGCTTCCTGCAGCAGCACCAATTTCTTTCTCCCGAGCCTCCGAATGACTTCGCGTATTGGGTAACGGAGAGCCTCGGAGAAGATGAGCTGGGAGAAAGGCTGGTGAGTATCGATACAATGCAATACCCGGCTATACGGAACCTGCGGGAAAAGATCGCTTCAACCATTGAAAATTACTTGAAGGAGAACCTGCCGGCCAAGTTGAAATTTGCGCGTTCAGGAGAAGAATTTTATTTTATTAAGTCGGTAAGTTTTATTCTGCAAACAAACTATACCGCGTATGATTTAAAGGAATTCGCGGAGATTGTAAGAAAAATCACCATAGATTCTATTTATTTCCATATTTTTGAAGCGCGTCTCAGGCTTGAGAAACCGACTAATGATTTTTCGCTTTGGATAGAGAATTCCCTGGGAGATAAGAAATTGGCGGATCAGATTTCAAGATTTGATCCCTACACGAGCACTTTAGAGGACTTAAGAAAAAAGATCATACGGATAGTTGAAAGAGAGATGGGCGGTTAAATGGTAAAAATAGAAGAGTATATCCCCTTAGTAGGGCAGGCGGTTATTGATGATTTAAGATTACTCGGCGAGCGGCTAAAAGGAAAGGTCGTCCAGCATATAAATTCTACTCCGGTGGGCGGCGGGGTTGCCGAGATATTAAACCGCATGGTACCGCTGTTGAGGGAATTAGGCGTAGATACGGAATGGGACGTCATAAAGGGCGGGAAGCAGTTTTTTGAGGTGACGAAAAAGTTTCATAACGCCTTACATGGCAGGAGAGAGGAGATCACTGCGGGGGATTTTGAGATATTTATGGAAACAAGCCGGCAGAATATCGACGGCGTTGATACTTATGGAGATATAGTCTTTGTCCATGATCCGCAGCCGATAGCCCTGGTCCGGAAGAAAACCGCTAATAAATGGCTTTGGCGTTGTCATGTCGACGTATCCAACCCTAATGAAAAAGTTTGGGGATTTCTTAAGGATTTTATCGTTCAATACGATTCAGCAGTGTTTTCTGCCCCGTCTTTTTCCCGGAAATTGCCCATCAGGCAATTTTTAATTTCTCCGTCGATCGACCCTTTGAGCGATAAAAACAGGGAGTTGCCCCCGGAGATCATAAATTCGGTATTAAGAAAATATAATATCAAGAGAGACAAACCGATAGTCACTCAAATTTCCCGTTTTGACCGCCTCAAAGATCCGCTGGGGGTAATCGAAGCATATTTGCAGGTAAGGAAATATATTGATTGTCAACTGGTGCTGGCCGGCGGGACCGCAGAGGATGACCCCGAAGGCTTCAGGGTCCTCGAGGAAGTTAAAGAGAAAGCTGAAAATAATCCGGATATCCATATTTTACTGCTGCCCCAGAACGATATAGAGGTTAATGTTCTGCAGGGGGTATCGGATGTGATTGTTCAAAAGTCTTTAAAAGAAGGATTCGGCCTCACGGTTGCAGAGGCCTTATGGAAAGCAAAACCTGTTGTGGCATCAAATGTCGGCGGCATTCCTCTCCAGATAAAACATAAATATTCGGGGTTGTTGTGTCATTCTGTGGAGGGGGCGAGTTTTGCCATAAAACAGCTCTTGAGCAGCCCTGAATACGCGAAGAAGCTGGGAGAAAACGGGCGGGAGCATATAAAAAATAATTTTCTGATTACGCGTCATTTAAGAGAGTACCTGCTATTGTTCCTTTCCTTGTATCATCCCGAAGATATCGTTTATTTGTAGCATATTGAACTATATGCCGGTCTATGCGGGCGGAGATACTTTCGTATGGCGGTTGAAAATATTTTATTATGGATCGCGGTATTAATGTTTACCGGCGGGCTTTAGCCGTGATACCTCCCGTTCCTTTCCCCGATGGCCATTCCCGGCGCTCCGTTGGCTGAAGAAGTCAAAAACGGCGGCTTTCAGGAATTGAATTTTCTCGGGCTGTTGAAAGAGTCTTACGAGATCATTCGGGGGCTCGTTCTCACGAAATCGATATTCCGGTCGGATCACGCCTCAAACTATCGGGCGCGGGAAGGGGCGTTCCCGAAAGATAAAATGAAGCTGTTGAATATCCTGAAGTCCGCCATGGCCGGCGGGGTCAGGCTCAGGCCGGAGCTCTCAAGAGGTTTGTAGGCAGGTTATGATCACACAACTCACCATTCAAAATTTTGGCCTCATCGACCGCCTTTCTCTGGAGTTCGGGGAAGGCTTGAACGTCCTGACCGGCGAGACGGGCGCGGGAAAATCCATCCTTATCGGGGCGCTGCGGTATGCCCTGGGGGAGAGGTTCAATACCGGCCAGATGCGCGATCCTGAAATCCCCTGTATCGTGGAGATCGCCGGCGAACTTCCCGAAGAACTGATAAAAGAGAACGAGCTGTTCAAGGAATTCCTGGATGGCGGCGATAGGCAGATCATCATAAACCGCGCCTGCATGCCGGATGGCAAGAACAGGATCAAGCTGAACGGTTTTTCCATAACGCTCGGCCGGCTGAAAGAGATCGGGGATCTCCTCGTTGATTTTCACGGGCCGAACGACCACCAGATGCTGCTCGCCTCCGAATCGCACATAAAGATATTGGACCGGCTGTGCGGGTCGGCGGGTCCTTTGAAAAAAACGTATTCGGCGCTCTATGAGGAGTACAAAAGTATAGGCCGTTCGCTTCAAGAGATACAGGAAAGCGCCGTCACCCGGGAGCGCGACCTCGATCTTTTGAACCATCAGATAATGGAGCTTGAGCGCGTAAGCCTGGAGAGGAATAAATACGAGGATACGGTAGAAAAAGAGACCCAGTTGAAAAATCGCGAAAAACTTTATGAGAGCGTTGGCTCCCTGATAGGGATATTCGAAAGCGACGAGAGCGGTATCGGTGATGCGATCTCAAAGGCATTCCCGTTCATCCGGGCATTGTCTTCAATAGATAAAAAGGCGGAGGCCCTGGGGAAAAAGATGGAGGGCCTGCAGTCGCTATCGGAGGAGATCCTTTCCGACCTGCGGGCGTATCAGGAAAAGCTCTCTTTTGAACCGGAGGAGGCGCGTGAGCTCTCTACCCGCTGCGACGCGTATCAGGATATTATACGGAAATACGGCCCCGCCATAGAGGATGCCGCGGCATTCTATAAAAAGTCCCGGGAGCGTTACGATTTTCTGATAAATATCGAACATAATGACGGCTCTCTCCGGGAGAGCTTGAAGAAGGTTGAGAAAACGGTAAAAGAGGCGGCCGGCAAGATCACCAAAGAAAGGCGTAAAGCCGCCGCGGCTCTTGCCAAGACGATCGAGGCCGAGCTTCAAGAGCTCGGTATTGCCCATGTCCGTTTTGAGTGCCGGGTAAGCCCTGTCGAACCCGGGGTTGACGGCGCCGACGATGTCGTATTTTTTATCAGCCCCAATCTGGGCGAGGATTTAAAGCCGCTTTCCGAGATAGTTTCTTCCGGTGAGGCCGCGCGCGTGATGTTGGCCCTGAAGAAAGCGCTCACCAAGGTGGACCCGATCCCGGTCTTGATATTCGATGAGATCGACGCCCAGATCGGGGGCAGGCTGGGCGGCATAATCGGAAAGAAGCTGTGCGGCCTTGCGGCCGACCGGCAAGTGATATTGGTCACCCATCTTCCGCAGATAGCGAGTTTCGCCGGCCGCCATTTCAAGGTTTTAAAGAAGGTCTCCGGAAACCGCACGATCACGACTATAGACCTTCTGGACAGGGCCGGCCGGGTGAAAGAGATGGCTCAGATGATGAGCGGAGAGAAGGAGAGTGGTATCTCCCTTACTCATGCCGAGGAAATGCTCACTAAGGCGGGCCGGGATAAAACAGCAAAAAATGACGGGAATTAGGAATGCGTGGTGTTACCGCTTTGCCTAATCTCCCGGCTGGACATTCGGCTTTGCATCGCAAACCGCAACACTTCCCGGATCTTCCGTATAGACAGCTTCTCGGGTTTTCTTCCAGCTATAGATTTTTCTCACGGGTGGACGAGGTAAAACGGAATCGCCGGACGATGTGCCCCGGAATATGCGGGCAATGTATCTATGCCGTCTTGTGCAAGATAGTAAGTGGTTATGCGCAGAGAGTATGATAAAATGTCTTACTATGAAAAACATCAACGTACCTAAAATAGCTATAGTCGGCAGGCCGAATGTCGGGAAGTCGTCTCTTTTTAACAGGATCGCCGGGGTAAGGTCGGCTATCGTGGAATCTTCCGGCGGTACCACGCGCGACAGGCTTCACGCAGATATCATCTGGAAAGGGAAGGATTTCACGATTATCGATACAGCGGGATTCGATCCCTCCGGGCATGGCGATATGGCCGGGCTTTTGTTGAAACAGATTAGAAGGGGTATTGAAGAGGCGGACATTATATTTTTTGTTACCGACGGGATTGCCGGCATAATGCCTCAGGACAGGGAACTTTCATCAATTCTTAGAAAGACAGCGAAAAGGGTATATCTTATCGTAAACAAGATTGATGATGAATCTGATATGGACACGGCGCTGGTATTTTTTTGAACTGGGCCTCGGTGAACCTTATGCCGTTTCAGCAAAGTATGACAGAGGCATTGAAAAATTGTGCGATGATCTGGTGATGGATATGGAGGAACCCGCTCCGATCAACGGTGCCGAATCTGTCCGTGTCGCGATTATCGGGCGGCCCAATGTCGGTAAATCATCGTATCTAAATTCTATTCTCAGCGAAGAGCGGGTCATTGCCCATCCGGTTGCGGGGACCACGAGGGATGCCGTTGATATCGATTTTAACTATAAAGGAAAGGACTATGTCCTTGTGGATACCGCGGGCATACGGCATAATGCGAAAAAGGGCAAGGCGGCTGATTTTTACGGAAGTCTCCGTTCGAAAGAGGCGATAACGCGATGTGATGCCGCGATAATGCTCATTGATGGTTATGAAGGATTGACGAGAGATGACGCGCGCATAATAGACTTATGCCTCAAGGAAGGTAAGGCGCTTGTCATAGCGGTAAATAAGTGGGATCTTGCAGGAGCGGGGCTCAAGAAGTCGGAATACAGAGAGAGGCTGATAACGAAGATGCAGGTTATCAGAAATTTTCCGGTTGTATTTATATCGTGCAAAACCGGGCGGAACGTCAAGGCCAGCCTTGACGTGATATGGTCGGTTTTTGAAAAGTCCGGAGT